>CAYRLE010000016.1:0-38228 GCA_964425105.1 uncultured Gammaproteobacteria bacterium
TGCACGGCGATAACGGCAACTTCAAGTGGTGGTCTCGTGTTCCTCTGCGTCGCTGACGAATCCGGCTCATTGCCCCCCTGGCTACAGGTGACCAGTGCCAGCAGGGAAAACCAAGCAAGCAAACCGCGCATATTCATGAAGCGTTTCCTCCACATGAAAGGCCAAACTACCATATGCCCAATGCCGGGATGACGAAAGGATTTTTTTCTTCCCGACCGGTAAGCATTATCACTAATGCCCGATGGTGAGCGCGCAGTCACGTCCCCGGAGCAGGGAGGGGGGATGTCGAGTCATGGTGCGCGATGGTGGCTGCTACGAACTGCATGAGGGGCCGTCATGAGGGTCAGGCAGGCCTCGTTCCTGATCCGTTGCGACGGTTTCACTGGCTGCTTTCACGCCTCACCAAGCAGAGGATAATCGCTGTAGCCATGTGCGCCGCCCTGAAGGAGCTTGCGGGGTCAGCCTCGTTGAGGCGGACAACAGGGGTAAAGTTAAAGAATCACTGAGAAATCAGTGTCTTTTTGTTGTTTTTTAAGGTCTGTGATAGTCTCGTGAATTGGTGCCGAGGAGAGGACTTGAACCTCCACGGGGTTACCCCCACTAGCACCTGAAGCTAGCGCGTCTACCAATTCCGCCACCTCGGCTTGCCGGTCGCAGCGGCCCGGAGGGGCGCCGCGATATGAAGTGCGGCACTTTACCGGTAGAGGCCGGTAATGTCAACGATGGGTAGCGGGCCAGCGCCGATTTGCTTTGCGCGGCGGTGTGAAGGATTTTTCAGCGTACTGAATGTTCCCTCTCCCTGGCAGCAGGGATCTATAATAGTCGCCATGCCGCCCCCATATCCCTTAACATGCACGAAAACCAAGGAAACCCTGCAAGGAACCCGATGAAGAAAAAGAAAAGTATAGCGAAAGATGATCCCTGGGCCGACCGCGAGGCGCAGAAATACGAGCGGCCCATCAAGAGCCGGGAATACATTCTTCAGTACCTGAAGGATTGCGACAAACTGCTGAGCCTGGATCAGCTGGCCAAGGCCCTGGGAATCCAGGACGAGGTGGGCCGCGAGGCCCTGTCGCGCCGTCTCGGCGCCATGGTGCGCGACGGGCAACTGGTATGCAACCGGCGCGGCGCCTACGGCCTGCCCGACAAGATGGACCTGGTTCGGGGGCGTGTCAGCGGCCATCCCGACGGCTTCGGTTTTCTGATCCCGGACGATGGCGGACAAGATTTATTCCTCTCGCCACGCCAGATGCGCCAGGTGATGCATGGCGACCGGGTGCTGGCGCGGGTGGTGGGGGTGGACCGCCGCGGGCGGCGCGAGGGCGCCATCGTCGAGGTCCTGGAGAGCAACACCCGGGAGTTGGTGGGGCGTTATTTTCAGGAAGGCGGTGTCGGCTTCGTCACTCCCAGCAACAAGAACGTCAGCCAGGACATCATCATCCCTGCGGGTCAGGAGGGCAAGGCGCGCCAGGGACAGATCGTGGTGATCGAGATCGTCCAGCAGCCCAGCAGGCACAGCCGGCCGGTGGGCAGGGTGGTGGAGGTGCTGGGGGATCACATGGCGCCGGGCATGGAAGTGGAAATCGCCATCCGCTCCTATGAGTTGCCGCGCGAATGGCCGGCGGCGGTACAGGCGCAGATCAAGGATTTTCCCACCGAGGTGGCGGAAGAGGACAAGGCCGGCCGCGAGGACCTGCGCGCCCTGCCGCTGGTGACCATCGACGGCGAGGATGCCAAGGACTTCGACGATGCCGTGTTCTGCGAGCGCCAGGGCCAGGGCTGGCGCCTGCTGGTGGCCATCGCCGACGTCTCCGCCTATGTGCAGCCGGGCAGCGCCCTGGACGAAGAGGCGCTGCAACGCGGCAATTCCGTGTATTTTCCCGAACACGTCATTCCCATGCTGCCGGAGATCCTCTCCAACCACCTCTGTTCCCTGCGTCCCGAGGTGGACCGCCTGTGCCAGGTCTGCGAACTGTTCATCACGCCGGCCGGTCAGATCCGCAAGCACCGCTTCTTCGACGGCGTCATGCGCTCCCATGCGCGCCTGACCTACAACGAGGTGGCGGCCATGCTGTTGGAGGGGGACGAGGCCCTGGCGGCGCGGCACGCCGCGCTGCTGCCCCATCTCCAGGAACTGCACAATCTCTACCAGGTCCTGCGCCAGGCCCGCGAGAAGCGCGGCGCCATCGACTTCGACCGCATGGAGACCCGCATCGTGTTCGGCGCCCAGCGCAAGATCGAGAAGATCGTGCCCGTGGAACGCAACGATGCCCATCGCATGATCGAGGAATTCATGATCTCCGCCAACATCGCGGCGGCGGAGTTCCTGCAGCGCAGCGAGATCCCCACCCTCTACCGCATCCATCCCGAGCCCAGTGTGGACAAGGTCAATGACCTGCGTGCCTTCCTGGCGGAGATGGGGCTCAGCCTGGGCGGCGGCGAGCAGCCGACGGCCAAACATTATGCGCGCCTGCTGGCCTCCCTCAAGGACCGGCCAGACAAGCACCTGGTGGAGACCGTGCTCCTGCGCAGCCTCAGCCAGGCCATGTACAGCGCCGAGAACATCGGCCACTTCGGTCTTGCCCTGGAGTCCTATACCCATTTCACATCGCCCATCCGCCGCTATCCCGATCTGATCATCCATCGCGCCATACGCCATCTGCTGCAGCGCGGCAAGCCGCGGGACTTCCAATACAGCTTCACCGACATGGAGTCGCTGGGCGACCACTGTTCCATGACCGAGCGGCGTGCCGACGAGGCGACCCGCGATGCCGTTTCCTGGCTGAAGTGCGAATACATGATGGACAAGGTGGGCCAGGAGTTCGACGGCATCGTGACGGCGGTGACCAGTTTCGGCCTGTTCGTGGAACTGGACGAGATCTATGTGGAAGGCCTGGTGCATGTCACGGCCCTGGAAAACGACTATTATCACTACGACCCCGTCAAACACATGCTCTACGGCGAACACAGCGGCAAGACCTACCGGCTGGCCGATCCCATTCGCGTCCTGGTGACGCGCGTGGACCTGGACGAACGCAAGATCGATTTCGTGCTGGCAGACGGCAAGAAGCAGCAGGAAGGCCGAGCGCAGAAGAAGAAATCCCGCGGCGGCCGCGGTCGCTCGCCCGGCAAGAAAGAGGGCCGCAGCCGGGGCAAGCGGGGAGGGCGCCGGCAGCGATGAGCAGGCCCGCGGCACAGCAGGTGTTCGGCGTCCACGCCGTCCATGCTGTGCTCCATAACCAGCCAACCGCGGTGCGCGAGTTGCGCCTGGCGGCCGGATCCGGAAATCCCCGTTTGCTGCGCCTGCGCAAGGCGGCACAGGCCGCCGGCATTCCCGTCCTGGAAGTGCAACGCGAGGCCCTGGACCTATGGGCCGGTGCCGTGCGCCATCAGGGTGTGATGGCCATCCTGGGCGAAGAGGGCGGCGCTGTCCCGCAGAGCCTGGAGGGATTGCTGGAAGGGTTGACGGAAGCCCCCCTGCTGCTGGTGCTGGATGGCATCCAGGATCCTCACAACCTGGGGGCCTGCCTGCGCAGCGCCGCCGCCGCCGGCGTCCATGGCGTCATCGCCCCCAAGGACCGGGCAGTGGGCTTGACGCCGGTGGTGCGCAAGGTGGCCTGCGGGGCGGCCGAGCAGCTGCCCTTCATCCAGGTCACCAACCTGGCCCGCAGCCTGCGCCGCCTGCAGGAACTGGGCCTGTGGATCGCGGGCGCCGACAGCGAGGCGCCGCAGAGCCTCTATGAGGCCGACCTCAGCGGTCCCCTGGCCCTGGTGATGGGCGCCGAGGGCAAAGGGCTGCGGCGCCTGACCCGCGAATGCTGCGACCTGCTGGTGGCCATCCCCATGGCCGGCGCCATGGAAAGCCTCAACGTCTCGGTGGCCACCGGCATCTGCCTGTTCGAGGTGCGAAGGCAGCGGGCGGTCATTGAGAACTGAAGGCCGAGTGCAACTCGGTGCTCCCGGAATGGACCGCACCATCACTCATCACGCATTACGCATCACTTGTTGAGCAGGGCCGCCCTCACCTCTCAGTCCTGAAATTTTGCATTCCCCCCGCCAATCCCTTACAATCCCGGCCTTTGTAAAAGCCGTTCCATCTCCTTGCCTCACCGCGTGACGGGAGGCTGCCAAACCAAGAGGGGTTCTCAATGAGACACTATGAAATCGTGTTTCTGGTCCATCCTGACCAGAGCGAACAGGTTCCTGCTATGATCGAGCGTTACCGCGCCTCCATCGAGGCCCGCGGCGGCGCCATTCACCGCCTGGAGGACTGGGGACGGCGGCAACTCGCCTATCCCATCAACAAGATCCACAAGGCCCACTACGTGCTGATGAACATCGAGTCCGACCAGGAGACCCTCGATGAACTGGTCAATGCCTTCCGTTTCAACGATGCCGTGATCCGCAACCTGGTGATCCGCCGCGACGAGGCCGTCACTGAGCCTTCTCCCATGGCCCGCGCCAAGGAAGAAGGTGGCAGGGGCGAGCGCGAAGGCAGTCGTGGCACGCCCAGGCCTGCCGAGAAGAGCAGCGCCGACAGCGACAAGGGCGCCGCGGAAAGCGCCTGACGCAGGGGTGCCTGAAAATCACCTGGTGATTTCCGGCATGGTCGCGCGCCCGCCCGCTACGCGCCACAACCCTGCGGGTGTGCCGCTGACCTCGTTTCCCCTGGAGCACCGCTCGCGCCAGACCGAGGCCGGGATGCAGCGCGCGGTCTATTGCCGGATCATCGTCATGGCAAGTGGCGAGGAACTGTCCCGCCAGGCCCAGGCACTGCGCGAGGGCGAGCATATCAGGGTCGAGGGCTTCCTCAGCCAGCGTCGCTTCCAAAATGCCGAGACCCGAGTGGTATTGCACGCCCACACCATTGACAGGGATGCGGCCGTAACGGCCCCGTCCCCTGAGTAAACAGAAACATCTTTTTAGAGCATTATTTGAGAGGAGAACATCATGGCCCGATACATGCGCCGCAGAAAATTTTGTCGTTTCACTGCCGAAGGCGTGAAGGAGATCGATTACAAGGATCTCGCCACCCTCAAGAACTATGTCATGGAAACCGGCAAGATCGTTCCCAGCCGCATCACCGGCACCAATGCCAGATATCAGCGCCAGCTGGCCACTGCCATCAAGCGCGCCCGCTATCTGGCTCTGCTGCCCTATTGCGACGCTCACAAGGGCTGACGCACACCTGTCGCTGGCGGCCGGATAGGGCCGCCAGCGGCTAGCTAGCGGAGACGGCAGGGAGAGACACAGGGTGCGGGCCTTTGCAAATTACATCCTGCGCGGCAGGATGCAGGCGATTCTGGTGGCGGCTGCTGCGGCCGTACTGGCCCTGCTGTTGCCCTTGCTGAGCCATGTCAGCGGTGCCGTCATCGCCCTGGTGACTCTGCGCCGGGGTTATCAGGAAGGCCTGCTGGTGCTGGGCGGGGCAGGATTGATCCTGGGGATCTTCGGTTACTTCTCGACGGTCACCTTTCCCCTGGTCAACGCCTTTCTGGTGTCCACTGTCCTGTTGGTGTGGCTGCCGGTGGTAGTCACCGCCGAGGTGTTGCGCCACAGCCGTGACCTGGGACGCGCCCTGGCCGTGGCGGGCCTGCTGGCGGTGCTGGCCATGGTGATTCTGCAGCTGGCGGTAGGCGATACCGTAGCTTGGTGGCGCACCATGCTGGACGCCGTGCTGGCCCCCATGCTGGATCAGGCCCCTATGCCTCTCTCGGAGGCTGACAAGGCGCGAATGCTGGACTCCCTGGCAGGGGTGATGAGTGGCTTCATGGCGGCGGCTATCGTCTACAGTACCACCATCAATCTGTTTATCGGGCGCTGGCTGCAGGCCATGCTGTACAACCCCGGCGGCTTTCGCCAGGAGTTCCGTCAGCTGCGTCTGGGGCGAGCGACTGCGCTGGCCTCCCTGCTGGTGCTGATACTGGTCACCGTCACCAGCGGAGGCGTGGCGGATTTTGCGGGCAATCTGCTCATCCTGGTGGTGGCGCTGTTTTCCTTTCACGGCCTGGCCCTGGCGCACGGCGTGGTGGCCGCCACCGGGGCCCACAAGTGGTGGCTGGTGGCGCTGTACCTGATGATGTTGTTCATGTTGCCCCAGGTCATGGTGGTTTTATCTGCCGCAGGCTTTGCCGACAGCTGGGTGGACTTCCGCTCCCGCCTCAAGAAGGCACAATAAGCGGCTGAAAAATCTGGCGGCGGAGCAGAGCCTGAAATTATTGGTATATTCTCCTTGAATGAAGATCTTTAAATGAGGTGAGGTAGAAAACGATGGAAGTGATATTGTTGAACAATGTGGAGAATCTGGGCAGCCTCGGCGATGTCGTCAACGTCAAGCCCGGCTATGGCCGCAATTTCCTGATTCCCAGCGGCAAGGCCGTGCCGGCCACCGAAGAGAACCGCAAGGCCTTCGAGGAACGCCGCGCCGAACTGGAAAAGGCCGCCGCCGAGGCCCTGGGCGCTGCCGAAGCACGCCGTGAGGCCTTGCAGGAGCTGGTGATCACCATTGCCCACAAGGCTGGCGAAGAAGGCCGTCTGTTCGGCTCCGTGGGCACCACGGACATCGCTGCGGCGGTGAGCGAGGCTGGCGTCCCGCTGGAGAAGCACGAAGTGCGCCTACCCAGTGGTCCCATCCGCCAGACCGGCGAGTATGAGATCGAGCTCCATCTCCACCCTGAGGTCAATGTCACCATCAAGGTGGACGTGGTCGCCGAAGAATAGCCCTTCAGCGCGGGCAGGGGAGGAAGACAGCACAATCCATGCAGGACATCACGGAAATCACCGCGGAACTCGCGCGCAGCGCCGAGAAATTCAAGGTGCCGCCCCATTCCATCGAGGCGGAACAGGCCATCCTCGGCGGGTTGCTGCTGGACAATGCCGCCTGGGACAGCATTGCCGACATGGTGTGGGAGGAGGACTTCTACCGCCGTGATCACCGCCTGATCTTCCAGGCCATCAGCAAGCTTTCCGGAGAGGGCCAGCCCCTGGATGTGGTGACGGTCTCCGAGTGGCTGGACCGCCACAAGCAGCTGGAGGGCGCCGGTGGCCTGGCCTATCTCGGCATGCTGGCCAACAATGTGCCCAGCGCCGCCAACATCAAGGCCTATGCCGCCATCGTGCGCGAGCGCTCGGTGCTGCGCCAGCTGATCCACGTCAGCACCCGCATCGGCGAGAGCGCCTTCAGCACCGAGGGCCGAGACTGCCGACAGATTCTCGATGAGGCCGAACAGGCGATCTTCCAGATCGCCGAGCAGGGCTCGCGCAATCAGCGCAATTTCATCGCCGTCGAGGACCTGCTGCCCGCGGTGGTGGACCGCATCGACGCCCTGCACCAGAAGGGGGATGCCATCACCGGCGTGGCCACCGGCTTCTCCGACTTCGACCGCAAGACCAGCGGCCTGCAGCCCTCGGACCTGGTGATCATCGCCGGCCGCCCCTCCATGGGCAAGACCAGCTTTGCCATGAACATCGCCGAGGATGCCGCCATCAACGGCCAAGTGCCGGTGGGCATCTTCAGCATGGAGATGCCGGCCGAGCAACTGGTGATGCGCATGCTGTCCTCCCTGGGGCGCATCGACCAGCAGAAGATCCGCACCGGCACCCTCGACGACGACGACTGGCCGCGCCTCACCTCCACCATGAACATTCTCGGTAATGCGCCCCTGTTCATCGACGACACCCCGGCCCTGACCCCCGCCGAGTTGCGCGCCCGCGCCCGGCGCCTGAAGCGCGAGCACGACCTGGGCATGATCGTGGTGGACTATCTGCAGCTCATGCAGGTGCCGGGCAGCAAGGAGAACCGCACCAACGAGATCTCCGAGATCTCGCGCAGCCTCAAGGCCCTGGCCAAGGAACTCAAGGTGCCGGTGCTGGCCCTGTCCCAGCTCAACCGCAGCCTGGAGCAGCGCACCGACAAGCGTCCGGTGATGTCGGACCTGCGGGAATCGGGCGCCATCGAGCAGGATGCCGACCTCATCGTGTTCATCTACCGCGACGAGGTCTACAATCCCGAGACCCCCGACAAGGGCATGGCGGAGATCATCATCGGCAAGCAGCGTAACGGCCCCATCGGCATGGTGCCGCTGACCTTCCATGGCAGCTATACGCGCTTCGACAACTACATCTCCGACAACTACGCCCCCGAGGGCTACGCATGAGCCGCGCCATCGAGGCGCATCTCAATCTTCCGGCCTTTCAAGCCAATCTGCACACCGTCCGCCGCCATGCCCCGCAGGCGCGGGTCCTCGCCGTGGTCAAGGCCGACGGCTATGGCCACGGCCTGCTGCGTGCTGCGCGCGCGCTGCAAGCGGCCGATGCCTTCGGCGTGGCCGCCATCGACGAGGCCCTGGCCCTGCGCGAGGCGGGTATCGGTCATCCCATCATCCTCCTGGAAGGCTTTTTCGAGTCCGCTGAACTGGCGGAGATTGCGGCCCGCGGCCTGCACACCGTGGTGCACCACGAGTGGCAGCTGGCCGCCCTGGAGGCCGCGCGCCTGCCGGCGCCGCTGACGGTGATTTTGAAGATCGACAGTGGCATGCACCGCTTGGGCTTTGCGCCCAGCGAGGCTGCCGCTGTCCATAGACGCCTGGCGGCCTGTCCCGCCGTGGCACAGATCCAGCTCATGACCCATCTCGCCTGTGCCGAGGAGCGCGACAACCCGGCCACTATGGCACAGATCGACTGTTTCGCAGCAGCCACCGCAGGGCTGGCCGGGGCGCGCAGCATCGCCAATTCCGCGGCCATCCTGCAGTGGCCCGCCAGTCACGGCGACTGGGTGCGCCCCGGCATCATGCTCTACGGGGTGTCGCCCTTTGCCGACAGCGTGGGGCAAGGGGAGGGCCTGGCACCGGTGATGACCCTGCGCTCGCGCCTCATCAGCGTGCGCCAATGCCGGCGCGGTGATGCCATCGGCTATGGCGGCATCTGGCGCTGTCCCGAGGACATGCCCCTGGGTGTGGTGGCCGCCGGCTATGGCGACGGTTATCCGCGCAGCGCGGCCTGCGGTACGCCGGTGCTGGTGAACGGGCGGCGCGCGCCGCTGGTGGGACGGGTGTCCATGGACATGTTGTGCGTGGACCTGCGCGGTCAGCCCGGTGCGGCGGTGGGCGACGAGGTGGTCCTGTGGGGCGCCGGCCTGCCGGTGGAGGAGGTGGCGCGCAGCGCCGGCACCATCGCTTATGAACTGCTGTGCGGCATCACCCGCCGGGTGAGGTTCGTGGCGCAGGGAATACTGGGTGAGGAGTAAGGCGTGAGGGGTGAGGCGTGGTGAGCACGATCACGAAAAAAGCGAAGCGCATCTATGTCTGCAGCCAGTGCGGCGCCCAGGCGCCCAAGTGGGCGGGGCAGTGCGCCGAGTGCGGCGCCTGGAACAGCCTGGTGGAAGAACGCCCGGCAGCGGCAGCACCGGGTGCCGGCGGCCAGCGCCGCGAAGGTTTTGCCGGCGCCTCCGAGATCCGTTCCGTCAGCGACGTCAGCACGGTGGACGAGATCCGTATTGCCAGCGGTTTCTCGGAACTGGACCGGGTGTTGGGCGGCGGCCTGGTGACGGGCTCGGTGGTGCTCATCGGCGGCGATCCCGGTATCGGCAAGTCCACCCTGCTGACCCAGACCCTGGGCGCCCTGTCGGCCCAGGTCTCCACCCTCTACGTCACCGGCGAGGAGTCCCTGCAGCAGGTCAGCCTGCGGGCGCGGCGCCTGGGCCTGGCGGCGGACCGCCTGCGCCTGTTGGCGGAGACCGACGTGGAGCGCATTCTGCAGCTGGCTGCCGCCGAGCGCCCCCAGGTCATGGTGATCGATTCCGTGCAGACGGTATACACTGCGGCGCTGCAGTCGGCCCCGGGCTCGGTGAGCCAGGTGCGGGAGAGCGCGGCGCAGCTGGTGCAGTATGCCAAGCAGACCGGCACCGCCTTGTTCCTGGTGGGCCATGTCACCAAGGAAGGCACCCTGGCGGGGCCGCGCATCCTGGAGCACATGGTGGACACGGTGCTCTATTTCGAGGGCGATGCCGACAGCCGCTTCCGGGTGCTGCGCGCAGTGAAGAACCGCTTCGGTGCCGTCAACGAGATGGGGGTGTTCGCCATGGTGGAAAGCGGCCTGCGCGAGGTGAGCAATCCGTCTTCCATCTTTCTCTCCCGCCACGAGCAGCCGGTGGCCGGCAGCGCGGTGATGGTGACCCGCGAGGGCAGCCGCCCCCTGCTGGTGGAGGTGCAGGCCCTGGTGGCGGAGAGCCACGCCGCCAATCCGCGGCGCCTGGCGGTGGGCCTGGACCCCAACCGCCTGGCCATCCTGCTGGCGGTGCTGCAGCGCCACTGCGGCGTGGTGATGTATGACCAGGACGTGTTCGTCAACGTGGTGGGCGGCGTGCGCGTAGCTGAGACCGCAGCGGACCTGGCCCTGGTGATGGCGGCCCTGTCCAGCCTGCGCAACCGCCCGCTGCCGGAGGGCCTGGTGGTGTTCGGCGAAGTGGGCCTGGCCGGGGAGATCCGCCCCGTGCAGCACGGCCAGGAGCGCCTGCGCGAAGCGGCCCAGCATGGCTTCCGCCGCGCCCTGGTGCCAAAGGCCAATGCCCCGCGCCGCGCTATCGAGGGTCTGGAAGTGATCCCGGTGCAGGGTGTGGCGGAGGCGGTGGATTACTTAGGATAGAGAAAAGATACAAGGGGAAAGATACAAGGGCCTCGAGAGGTTGAGGGCGCATTCGCGCCCCCCTAGAATCTTGAACTCCTCACCCCTCTCAATGAATCTCCGCCCCCTGCCACAGCGCCGACAGCTCCCGCTCCAGCAGGTCGGCATTGCCCAGGTTGAGTTCCAGCAGGCGTCTCAGGTGGGAGATGCTGTCCACGTCGATATCGAGGCACTCGCAGCCGATCTGGCCCTTTTCGATGTGGACGGCCTGGACGTCCATGCTGATGACGACGTCGGCGTTGTCACCCAGTTCGATTTCCAGGATGAAACGGTCGCCGTGGACGCCGCGCCAGTCCTGCGGCTGCCCTACCAGCGCCCCTTTGAGGGAGATGTCGATCAAGTGACTTTCCCAGCTGCGCTCCGGCCCCACGATGGTGGTGCGGGTATCGAAAGGGATGCGCGAAAAACGGCGGTTTTCCCGGTTGTGATCGGTCATGTCGTCTCTCCCTTGTGGCGGCAATGGGGGGTGAGGTGTCGCTCGACAGGCCTCACGCCTGCAACAGTTTAATCAATATCTGTTCATAAAGCATGGACAGTGTATCGAGATCCTCGACACTGACGCATTCATCGATCTTGTGGATGGTGGCATTGAGGGGGCCCAGTTCCACCACCTGAGCGCCGGTGGGGGCGATGAAGCGGCCGTCGGAGGTGCCGCCGTCGGTGGATAGTTCGCAGTCCCTGCCGGTCACCTCGCGCACCGCAGCGCGGGTGGCGTTCACCAGGGCGCCCGGCAGGGTCAGGAAAGGCTGGCCGGAGAGCCGCCAGTGCAACTCATAGTCCAGCTGATGACGCTGCAGGATGGCCTCCACCGCCGTCTTGAGCTGCTGCTCATTGGTTTCCGTGGAAAAGCGGAAGTTGAACAGGGCCTCCAGGGTGCCGGGGATGACGTTGTCGGCGCCGGTGCCGGCGTGGAGGTTGGAGACCTGGAAAGAGGTGGGGGGGAAGAATTCGTTACCGTTGTCCCACTGCGCGGCGCACAGTTCCGCCAGGGCGGGGGCGAAGAGGTGGATGGGGTTGCGCGCCAGGTGGGGATAGGCGATATGGCCCTGGACGCCATGGACCAGGAGGCGCCCCCCCAGGGAGCCGCGGCGGCCGTTCTTGATCACGTCGCCCACCTGCTCGCGGCTGGTGGGTTCCCCCACCAGACACCAGTCCATGGCCTCGCCGCGCTGCTGCAGGGTCTCCACCACGCGGCGCGTGCCGTCCAGCGAAGGCCCTTCCTCATCGCTGGTGACGAGAAAGGCGATGGAGCCCCGGTGCCCGGAGTGGGCGGCGACGAAACGTTCGCAGGCGGTGACCATGGCCGCCAGGCTGCCCTTCATGTCCGCCGCGCCGCGGCCGTAGAGCAGGCCGTCGCGGACGGTGGGCGTGAAGGGGTCGGAGTGCCATTGCTCCAGGGGGCCGGTGGGGACCACGTCGGTGTGTCCGGCGAACACGAACAGTGGTCCCTCCGTGCCGCGCCGCGCCCAGAAGTTGTCCACGGCGCCGAAGCGGAGCTTTTCCACGGCGAAGCCCTGGGGCGCCAGGCGCTCGATCATGAGATCCTGGCAGCCGGCGTCATTCGGGGTCACCGAAGGCCGGGCGATGAGGGCCTTGGCCAGTTTCAGCGTGGGTGAATCAGACATGGGGTTTCCGGTTTCGTAGCAAAGTGTGGCTGATGTGTGTGGTATGCTGGTCCATAACATTGAGGTGATGCGTAATGCGTGATGCGTGACGGAAAGCATCCATCTTTGTTTTCATGATCCGGCCCTGCCCACACTCATTGCTCATCACGCATCACTCTTCACTCAAATGTCGCGCAGCAGTTCGTTGATGCCCACCTTGCTGCGGGTCTTCTCGTCCACCTGTTTGATGATCACCGCGCAGTACAGGCTGTGGCTGCCGTCCTTGGCGGGCAGGCTGCCGGGCACTACCACGGCGCCGGCGGGGACCCGCCCGTAGCTGATCTCGCCGTTCAGGCGGTTGTAGATCTTGGTGCTCTGTCCGATGTAGACGCCCATGGAGATCACCGCGCCTTCCTCGACGATGACGCCCTCCACGATTTCCGAGCGGGCGCCGATGAAGCAGTTGTCCTCGATGATGGTGGGGTTGGCCTGCAGGGGTTCCAGCACGCCGCCGATGCCCACGCCGCCGGAGAGATGCACGTTCTTGCCGATCTGGGCGCAGGAGCCCACCGTGGCCCAGGTGTCCACCATGGTGCCGCTGTCCACATAGGCGCCGATGTTGACATAGGAAGGCATCAACACCACGCCGGGGGCGATGTAGGAGCCGTGGCGCGCTGCGGCGGGGGGCACCACGCGCACGCCGCTCTCGCGGAAGGCGCGCGAGTTGTAGTCGCTGAACTTGGAGGGCACCTTGTCGTAGTAGTTGGTGAAGCCACCCTTCATGAAGGTGTTGTCCTCGATGCGGAAGGACAGCAGCACCGCCTTCTTCAGCCACTGGTTCACCTGCCAGGCGCCGTCCTTTTTCTCCGCCACCCGCAGGGCGCCGCTGTCGAGGCGGCTCATGGCTTCGCTGACGGCCTCCTTGACATGGGTGTCCACGCTGCGCGGGGTGATCGCGGCGCGGTGTTCGAAGGCTTCTTCGATGATTTTCTGAATGTCGTTCATTGCGGCTTCTCCATGATTGCAGACTACAGTGATTCGATGAACCGGCGCATGCGCTCGGCGGCCTGGCAGCAGTCTTCCAGTTCCGCCACCAGGGCGATGCGCACGTGGTTGCGGCCGGGATTGACGCCGCTGCTGTCGCGCGACAGATAGCTGCCGGGCAGTACCGTGACATGTTGGCTGGCATACAGTTCGCGCGCGAAGCGGGCGTCGTCCACGGGCGTCTGCGGCCACAGGTAGAAACTGCCCGCGGGCGGCGCCACCGGCAGCAGCGGGGCCAGGATGGCGCATACGGCGTCGAACTTTTCCCGGTAACAGGCGCGGTTGCGGCGCACATGCTCCTCGTCCTGCCAGGCGGCGCTGCTGGCGGCCTGGACATAGGGCGCCATGGCGCAGCCGTGGTAGGTGCGGTATTGCAGGAAACGGCGGATCAACTCGGCGTCGCCGGCCACGAAGCCGGAACGCATGCCCGGCAGGTTGGAGCGCTTGGACAGGCTGTGGAACACCATGCAGCGCCGGAATGCCGTGTTGCCCATGGCATGGGCTGCGGCCAGCAGCCCTGTGGGCGGCGCCGCCTCGTCATAGTAGATCTCGGAATAGCACTCGTCGGAGGCGATGACGAAGTCGTGCTCCTGCGCCAGTTCCAGCAGCCTCTGGTACATGGCTGACGGCGCCACGGCGCCGCTGGGATTGCCGGGGCTGCACAAGTAGAGCAGCTGGCAGCGTTGCCAGACCTTTGCCGGGAGTGACTCGATGTCGGGCAGCCAGCCGCTGGCGGCGCTGCTGTTGATATAGCAGGGTTCGGCGCCGGCCAGCAGGGCGGCGCCTTCATAGATCTGATAGAAGGGATTGGGCATCAGCACCAGGGGAGCGCGGCTGCGGTCCACCACGCACTGGGCGAAGGCGAACAGGGCCTCGCGGGTGCCGTTGACCGGCAGCACATGGCATTGGGGATCGAGCGCCGCATCGGGCAGTGCATAGCGGCGCCGCAGCCAGGTGGCGATGCTTTCCCGCAGGGCGTCGCCGCCGCGGGTGGCGGGGTACTGGGCCAGGCCGTGGAGATGGGTGATGATCTCTTCCGCCACGAAGGCGGGCGGGGCATGCTTGGGTTCGCCGATGGCCAGGTTGATAGGGGCCAGTTCGGCCGGCGGCGTGATGCCCGCCTTCAAGGCACCGAGCTTCTCGAAGGGATAGGGTTGCAGGCTGTCGAGGTCCGGATTCATGTTATGGTATATAGTTGTGGCGCCGTTCCCCGGCAGTGTCAAAAAAACAAGAAGTATACCCTGGATGTCCGGTTTTGTCGTGAGGTGTAAGGCGTGAGGTGTGAGGAGAAAATTCTGCTGGATCTTGTTATAGATGGGGAGATCGCTTTCACCTCGCTCCACCTTTCCCATGCCCGCGCTGCCACCCCAACGCCTCACCCCTCACCCCTCACGCCTCACACTTCCCTTCCCCCCCATGGCCACACGTAGCAAGCTGCTGCCGCTGGGCGCGCTGTTGCTCAGCGCCACCCTGTGGGGCGTGTTCTGGTATCCCCTGCGGCTGTTGGAGCAGCAGGGCCTGGCGGGGCTGTGGTCTTCCCTGGTGATCTACGGTGCAGCCTTGGTGGTGAGCCTGCCGGTGTTGTGGCACTCGCGGCACGCCCTGCACCAGCCACGTCTGCTGGCCCTGCTGGCGCTGGCCAGCGGCTGGACCAACATCGCCTTCATCCTTGCGGTGCTGGAGGGCAACGTGGTGCGGGTGATGCTGCTGTTCTTCCTCTCGCCCCTGTGGACGGTGCTGCTGGGACGTTTCATTCTCGGCGAGCGCCTCAATGCGGCTGCCCGCCTTACCCTATTACTGGCGGTGACAGGGTCAGTGATCATGCTCTGGGATCCCGCCCTGGGCGCCCCCTGGCCCAGGGAGACGGCCGACTGGCTGGCCATCTCCGCCGGTTTCGCCTTCGCCCTGTCCAACGTGCTGGTGCGCAGGATGCAGCAGGTGCCGGTGCGCCTCAAGGCGATGGCCGCCTGGTGGGGGGTGGTGGGGCTGGCGCTGGTCATGATCGCGGCAGGGGCGCAGCCGCTCCCCGAAGTGGCATGGCCGGTATGGGCGGAGGCGGCCCTGCTCGGCGCCCTGGGCATCGTGCTCATGACCGTGGCGGTGGTGTACGGCGTGACCCACATGCCGGCCCACCGCTCGGCAGTGATCCTGCTCTTCGAACTGGTGGCTGGCGCTGTGTCCTCGCAACTGCTGACCCAGGAAGTGGTGCAGCCCCATGAGTGGCTGGGCGGGCTGCTCATTTTGACTGCGGGGTGGTTTGCGGCGCGGGCATCGTTGGGGGAGAGGTGATTGACTGAATAGTCCGGGTGGGCACCGCCCACCAGGCTACATTTTTCGTGAGGGGTAAGGCGTGAGGGGTGAGGCGTGATCGCGGCTCAATCCCGCACCTCACCCCTCACCCCTCACAAAGAAGCGGGAGTGGTGTCCACCCGGCAAGACTCAAAGGGGGGCGGGGGGGGATTTCTTCAGCACACGCAGCCCCTGCACTATCAGCGCCACGGCTGTGCCGGCGATGGCGCCGTAGAGGTGGGAATCCACTACCACGTAGCCACCAGCGAAGGATTCCGAGCCCGGCAGGGCGCCGTTGAACTGTTCCCAGGCCAGTTTGCCGATGATGAACAACAGCAGCAGGATCTCGGCGCGGTAGCCGGCGAAGAGACTCATCAGGGCGCCGGCCAGGAACATGCCGTGGAGTACGCCAGAGAGCCCCACATACCACTGGATGTCGGGGTTGAACAGCAGCAGCCCCAGGCCCACCGCCAGGGCGCTGACCAGCAACACCACAATCCATTCCAGGGTGGAGAGCAGGCGCCCGAACAGGGCCCAGATGAGGAACATCCCTGCCAGGTTCATGGCCAGGTGTTTCCAGCCCAGGTGGCAGAGATGGGCGGTGATCAGGCGCCACACTTCTCCCTCGAGGATGCCGCTGCGGTCATAGCGCAGCCACAGGGTGAGATCGTTGCCGCCGATCATGGTGGCCAGGGCCAGGACTGCGATGGCCCCCGGCAAGGCGAAGGACAGGGCTGGGGCGGCAGCAGGCGTTTCTTGCTGCTCGTTCATGTTTCCTCTTCCACGTATTTGATGATCGCCGCGCGCAACTGGCTGAACTGGTCCTCGCTTTCCAGGGGGCGGTTGTCACGGTCGGTGATGAAGAAGATATCCTCCACCCGTTCGCCGAAGGTGGCAATCTTGGCGTTGTGGACGCGCACGCCACAGTCCACGAAGGCGCGCCCCACCCGGGCCAGCAGCCCCGGGCGGTCGCTGGTGATCAGTTCGGCGATGGTATGACGGTTGTGATGATCGCAGCTGAAGGTGATCTGGGTGGCGATGCTGAAGTGGCGCAGCTGACGCGCCGCGCGGCGGCTGATCTGCATCTCCTCCAGAGTGGAGCGGGTGAGGCGCTCTTTCAGCCCCATCATGATGTCCTGCAGGTGCTCCGGACTGTGAATGGGCTGGCCCATGGCGTCCAGTACGATATAGGTGTCCAGGGTGTAGCCGCCGTGGGTGGTGATGATGCGCGCATCGACGATGTCCAGGCCCATGCTGTCCAGGGACATGGCGGTCATGGCGAACAGGTGATCGTGGTCGAGGGTGTAGAGAAAGATCTCCGTGCCGCCGCGCTGGGTCTCTTCGCGCACCACCACCAGCGGCAGGTCATCCGCCTTGGCGTTGAGGATGGTCTGGCTGTGCCAGGCGATCTCATCGGGCGAATGGCGCAGAAAATAGTCTTCTTCCAGGGTCTCCCAGAGGGCGGCGACCTGCGCATGGCTGGCGGCCGGCAGCAATTGCAACGCCGCTTCCTGGTTTCTGCGAATGAACTGTCCCTTGTCCACGGGGCGGTCCAGTCCCCGGCGCAGCATGTCCCGGGTGCGCTGGTAGAGATCCTTGAGCAGGGAATCCTTCCAGCTGTTCCACAGGGTGGGGTTGGTGCCGCGGATATCGGCCACAGTGAGCAGATAGAGGTGGTCGAGGTGCAGCTGGTCGCCCACGGTACGGGCGAATTCGCTGATGATCTCGGGATCGCTGATGTCCTGGTGCTGGGCGGTGACGGACATGATCAGGTGGTTCTTCACCAGCCAGCTGACCAGGGCGGTGTCGAATTCGCTGAGGCCGTGGTGGCGGCAGAAGACGGCGGCATCCTCCGCCCCCAGTTCGGAGTGGTCGCCGCCCCGTCCCTTGCCGATGTCGTGGAACAGGGCCGCGAGATAGAGCAGTTCCAGTTTGGGAATGGTCTTGATGATCTGGCTGCAGAGGGGGAATTCCCGGGCGAATTCCGGCACCGTGAAACGGCGCACGTTGCGCAGCACCATCAGGGTATGGTCGTCCACCGTATAGACGTGGAACAGGTCATATTGCATCTGGCCGACGATTTTGGCGAAGGCCGGGAAATAGGCGGCCAGGATGCCATAGCGGTTCATACGCCGCAGTTCGTGGGTGATGCCCTGGGGTTGGCGCAGGATCTCCATGAACAGGCTGCGGCAGCGCAGGTCGTTGCGGAAGCTGTCGTCGATCAGATGGCGCTGGGCGCGGATCAGGCGGATAGTGCTGGCCCGCACCCCCTGGATCTCGGGGCGCTGTTCCAGGTGCAGGAAGATTTCCAGCAGCGCAAAAGGGTAGTGCTGAAAGACATCGTCGTGAGTGACCTCTATGAAGTCGTTACAGATGCGGAAGCGCTTGTTGATGGCCTCCAGCTGCACCGGCTTGTTGCGATAGAGAATGGCCTCCTGGAACAGCTGCAGCAGCATCTCGTTGAGGCGGCTCAACTCGGTGATGGTGCGGTAGTAGTCGCGCATGAACTTTTCCACCGCCAGGTGTTGACCATCGTCGCGGTAACCGAACTGCTTGGCCAGGGTGCTCTGGAAGTCGAATAGCAGACGGTTCTCGGCGCGCCCGCTGACGATGTGCAGGGCATAGCGCACCCGCCACAGGAATTCCTGGCCGTTGCTCAACTCCTGGAATTCCCGGGGGGTGAGGAAGCCGTGATCCACCAATTCCGCCAGGGTGGCGGCGCCGAAATGGCGTTTTGCCACCCAGGCGATGATCTGGATGTCGCGCAGGCCGCCGGGTCCTTCCTTGACGTTGGGCTCCAGGTTATAGGCAGTGTCGTGGTATTTGTGGTAGCGCCGCTCCTGTTCCTCGCGCTTGGCGGCGAAGAAGGCATCCACTGGCCAGATCTGATCGGGCGTGGTGCGCCGGCACATTTCCTGGTACAGGGCCTCGTCGCCCGCCAGCAGCCGCGATTCCATGAGGTTGGTGATCACCGTGATGTCGGCGGCGGCCTGCTCGATGCATTCCTCCACGGTGCGCACGCTGTGGCCTACCTCCAGCCCCATGTCCCAGAGGAAGACCAGGAACTTTTCGATGGCCTCCTGGTGGCGCTGCTGGCCGTCGGGGGCCAGCAGGATCAGCAGGTCGATGTCGGAGCCGGGGTGCAACTCGCCGCGCCCGTAGCCACCCACGGCCACCAGGGCGCAGCCTGGGGCGGCGCCGGCAAAGCAGCGCTGCCAGGCACGGCTCAGTAATTCGTCGATGAGGCGACTGCGCGCCTGCACCAGTTCGCTCACCGGCGCACCTGCCAGAAACTGTTCCTGCAACTGTTCGCTGGCACTGCGCAGGGTCTGGCGGAACACCGTCAGCGGTGACTGCGCACTGGCCAGGGCGGCATCGAAATCAGTGGCGGGAAACAGGGGCATGGCAGAGGGTTCAATACTCAGCCTGGGCGCGGCGGGTCAGGATCTCGACACCGTCGTCGGTCACCAGCACCGTATGTTCCCACTGCGCCGAGAGGCTGCGGTCCTTGGTGACCACCGTCCACTGATCGGGCAGCAGTTTGACGAAGCGCTTGCCGGCATTGACCATGGGCTCGATGGTGAAGGTCATGCCTGCCTCCAGCGCCACGCCGGTGCCGGGCTTGCCATAGTGCAGCACCTGGGGCTCCTCGTGAAAGTTGCGGCCGATGCCGTGGCCGCAGTATTCCCGGACGATGGACATGTTGTGCGCTTCGGCGTGACGCTGGATGGCATGACCGATGTCTCCCAGGCGGATGCCGGGGCGCACCATGTCGATGCCGATGCACAGGCATTCGTAGCTGATGCGGGTGACACGGCGTGCGATCACCGAGGGCTCGCCGACGAAGAACATCTTGCTGGTGTCGCCATGCCAGCCATCCTTGATGACGGTGATGTCGATGTTGATGATGTCGCCGTTCTTCAATACCCGCTTGCCGGGGATGCCGTGGCATACCTGGTGGTTGACCGAGGTGCAGATGGACTTTGGAAAACCGTGGTAGTTGAGAGGGGCGGGCACGGCCTGCTGCACCTGGGTGATGTATTGGTGGCAGATCTGGTCCAGTTCCTCGGTGGTGACCCCCGCCTTGACATGAGGTTCGATCATCTCCAGCACCTCGGCGGCGAGGCGGCCGGCGACACGCATTTTTTCGATTTCTTCAGGTGTCTTGATATGAATGCTCATCAGAATAATTCAGGTGTGGGGTGCAGGCAGGCATACTACCCCGTTTGGAGAATATTTTGCAAAGCCACACTTTTCAGGGGGAATTTCCGCATTTATTGTGATGTTATAGGCTTTGTGGTATAAAACGCGCCCGGAGACGGGTGTTTTGCCCGCTTCGGATACTTAGACCAGGACGATTGATCATCCTGGTAAACGACACACATACACCGTCACATGCATCTGGGTGCCCTCCTGGGGTGGACGCATGGGGTGTATGGAGGCCCAACCCGATAAAAGGAGAAGTATAGATGTCTAACGTCACCATGCGTCAGATGCTGGAGGCCGGCGTGCACTTCGGCCACCAGACCCGCTACTGGAATCCCAAGATGGCCCCCTATATCTACGGGGAGCGCAGCAAGATCCACATCATCAACCTCGAGAAGACCCTGCCGTTGTTCAACGAGGCCATGAACTTTCTCGGCAGCCTGGCCGCCAACAAGGGTACGGTGCTGTTCGTGGGTACCAAGCGCGCGGCTCGCGAAACCATCCGCGAGGAGGCCAGCCGCTGCGGTATGCCCTATGTGGATCAACGCTGGATGGGTGGCATGCTCACCAACTTCAAGACCCTCAAGATCTCCATCAAGCGACTCAAGGATCTGGAGGCGATGTTTGCCGATGGCACCATCGACCGTCTCAGCAAGAAGGAGGCCCTGGGTCTGAAGCGCGAACTCGACAAGCTGGAGCGCAGCCTGGGTGGCATCAAGGACATGAACGGCCTGCCCGACGCTATGTTCGTGGTGGACGTGGGCTATGAGAAGATTGCCGTTTCCGAGGCCGTCAAGCTGGGTATCCCGGTGGTCGGCGTCGTGGACACCAACAACAGCCCTGCCAACATCGATTACATCATTCCCGGTAATGACGATGCCATCCGTGCCATCCGGCTCTATGCCAGCAGTGCCGCCGACGCCATTCTCGAAGGCCGCGCCAGCGTCGCGCAGCTGAGCGGCACGGAGGACGACTTCGTCGAAGTGGACGAAAGCGGCACGCCGGCCGAGGGGGGAGAAAAGAAGCCCGTCAAGAAGGCGGCCAAAAAGGTTGCCGTGAAGAGCAAGACCGCGGCCAAGGCAGAGCAAGCTGCGCCAGCCGCTGAGGCTGCCAGTGAGGAGGCCGCCCCTGAAGAGGCAGCGGGCGGAGCGGGCGACAGTGGCGAAGAGCCGGTGGCCAAGGTCTCGGCGGAGTAAGGCCGGCGCAGGCTCCCACTGCTGGTTTTTTGGAAAAAAGACTTACGAAGATTGTGTGAGGTTATGAGTAATGACGATTACAGCAGCACTGGTTAAGGAACTCCGCGAGCGTACCGGCTCCGGCATGATGGAATGCAAAAAGGCCTTGGTAGAGACCAACGGTGATCTGGAGGCCGCCATCGATCTGATGCGCAAGACCGGTCTGGCCAAGGCCGGCAAGAAGGCCGGACGGACTGCCGCCGAAGGTATCATTGTCATGGAGTTGGCCGACGACCGCAGCAGCGGCGCCATGGTAGAGGTGAACTGCGAAACCGATTTCGTCGCCAAGGGCGACGATTTTCAGGACTTCGCCCGCTGTGTCATCCAGCGCATCCTCGCGGCGCGCCCCGCCGATGTGGCCGCATTGCTGGGGTTGCCGGTGGCAGAGGGCAGTGATGTTTCCCTGGAGACCGCGCGCAAGGAACTGATCGCCAAGATCGGCGAGAACGTCAATGTGCGGCGTTTCACCTTGTTCGAGGCCTCCACGGCCGGCCGCATCGGTGGTTATCTGCATGGTGCGCGCATCGGCGTGCTGGTGGAGCTGCAGGGCGGCGACGAGGCACTGGCCAAGGATATCGCCATGCATATCGCCGCCACCAACCCCGTGGCCATCGACGAAAGCGATGTGCCGGCGGAACTGCTGGACAAAGAGAAGGAGATCATTTCCGTGCAGGCCGCCGAGAGCGGCAAGCCTGCCGAGATCATCGAGAAAATGGTGGCAGGAAGGATCCGCAAGTTCATCGCCGAGGTCACGCTGTGCGGCCAGCCCTTCGTCAAGGACCCCGACACCACCGTGGGCAAGCTGCTGGACAAGGCCGGCGCCAAGGTGCTGCGCTTCCAGCGCTTCGAGGTGGGCGAGGGCATCGAGAAGGAAGAAGGCGATTTCGCCGCCGAGGTGATGGCCCAGGTCCAAGGGGCCTGAGGCATGGAGAACGCCGCCACCGTCGTGCCGGTCTACCGCCGCATCCTCCTCAAGTTGAGCGGGGAGGCATTGATGGGGGCCGACGAGTACGGCATCAACCCGGAGGTGGTCAAGCGCATCGCCTCGGAGATCGAGGATCTGCTGGCCATCGGCGTGCAGGTGGCCATGGTGGTGGGTGGCGGCAACATCTTCCGTGGCGTGCAGCTCTCCGCCTGTGGCCTGGACCGGGTGACCGGCGACCACATGGGTATGTTGGCCACGGTGATCAACGCCCTGGCGCTGCAGGATGCCCTGGAGAAGCGCGGCCTCTATGCGCGCGTCATGTCGGCGGTGAAGATCAACCAGATCTGCGAGGACTACATCCGGCGCCGCGCCGTACGTCACCTGGAGAAGGGGCGGGTGGTGGTGCTGGCGGCGGGCACCGGCAACCCTTTCTTCACCACGGACTCGGCAGCCAGCCTGCGCGGCATCGAGATCGGCGCCGACGCAGTGCTCAAGGCCACCAAGGTGGACGGCGTCTATTCCGCCGACCCCAAGCGTGATCCCGACGCGGCGTTCTATTCCCACCTCACCTATGACGAGGTGCTGGACAACAGGCTGGATGTCATGGACGCCACGGCGGTGGTCCTGTGCCGGGACAATCACATGCCGCTGCGGGTCTTCAACATCACCAAGCCGGGCACGCTGCGCCGCGTGGTGCTGGGCGAAGACGTGGGTACACTGGTGGAATAAAGGGGACAGGAGATGATCGAAGACATCAAGAAGGATGCGCAAACACGCATGGGCAAGAGTATCGCCGCCCTGCAGCAGGAATTCGCCAAGATCCGCACCGGGCGCGCCCATCCCAGCCTGCTGGACCATATCAAAGTGCCTTATTACGGCGACGAGGTGCCCCTCAATCAGGTGGCCAATGTCGCGGTGGGGGATTCCCGCACCCTGACGGTGACCCCCTGGGAGAAGAACATGGTGCCGGTGGTGGAGAAGGCCATCACCAGTTCTGACCTGGGGCTCAATCCGTCCACTGCGGGTACCGTGATCCGGGTCAATCTGCCGCCGCTGACCGAGGAGCGGCGCCGTGAGATGACCAAGGTGGTGCGCGCTGAGGCGGAAGCGGCGCGGGTTGCGATCCGCAACATCCGCCGCGACGCCAACAGTGATCTCAAGACCCTGCTCAAAGAAAAAGAGATCACCGAGGACGAAGAGCGACACGCCGAGGAGGCCATTCAGAAGATGACCGACAAATTCATCGCTGAGGTGGAAAAGCTGCTTACCGAGAAAGAAGCGGAGCTAATGGAGATTTGAAGGGTTCGGCGGATTGAGATGCCGCTTGCGCAGCATCACAGACCACCACCTTGAATGATCGAGACTGTCTTCACCATGTCCAGAGCCGACTCTCAAGCCCATGTCGTCACCATGACAGAGAAGCTGCCACGCCATGTGGCCATCATCATGGACGGCAACGGGCGTTGGGCGAAGAAACGCTTTATGCCGCGCATCGCCGGCCATCGCGCCGGTGTCGAGACGGTGCGCAATACAGTTCGCGCCTGTTCCCGCAAAGGTATCGAGGCGCTGACTTTGTTCGCCTTCAGCAGCGAAAACTGGCGCCGGCCCCGAGAGGAAGTGAGCCTGTTGATGGAGTTGTTGCTCGGCGCCCTGCAGCGCGAGGTCAGGAAGCTCCATGAAAACAACGTCTGCCTGCGCTTCATCGGTGACCGCAGCGCCTTTGCCGACAAGCTGGCGGCAAAGATGACGGATGCCGAGCAGCTGACCGGCGCCAATACGGGGCTGCAGCTGATGATTGCTGTCAACTATGGTGGCCGCTGGGATATCACCCAGGCAGCCCGCCAGCTGGCCCGCGAGGTGGCGGATGGCAAATTGTCCGTTGCCGACATCGATGAAGCCCTGTTGCAATCGCGACTCTCCCTGGCCGGTCTGCCGGAGCCCGATCTGTTTATCCGCACCGGCGGTGAGCAGCGGGTGAGCAACTTCCTGCTCTGGCAGCTGGCCTATACCGAGCTTTACTTCACTGACACCCTGTGGCCCGATTTCGACGACCAGGCTTTTGATGCCGCCCTCAGCTCCTTTGCCGGCCGTCAGCGCCGCTTTGGCCGTACCGGCGAACAAGTGGAGCAGATGCAGGGTGCCTAACAGGCGGGCTGCAGTCTGCGCGGACCCTGTCCCGGCGGCCACTGCCTGGGCCGCCTTCGTTCTTTGCCGCTTGCTTCCCGCTCATGCCGCTTAGCCACCAGCTGCAGCAACGTCTGCTTACCGCCGCCGTTCTGGTGCCGCTATTTCTGGGGGCGATCCTGTGGCTGCCTACGATCTATGTCATGGTGTTGTTCGCCTTGGTGGTGGCTCAGGGTGCCTGGGAATGGTCGGCTCTCATCGGCATGCGCGATGGGCGGCAGCGCGTTCTCTATGTGGCCGCACTGCTGGCCGTCCTGCTGATGGTTGCCCGCCTCCTGCACACGCCTTGGCTGCTCCAGGGACTCCTGTTGCTGGCCACGGTCTGGTGGATCGCCGCGCTGAGTTGGATCCGGCGCAGTGAGGTGGGTGGCGCTGTGGCGGCCGCAGGTGAGCAGGGCGTATCCTGGTCCCTGGCGCTGGCGGGGTTCCTGGTGCTGGTGCCGGTGTGGGCCGCGCTGGTGGTGCTGCACGGCAACGGCAGCGCCGGTGTCTGGCTGTTGCTCACCCTGATGGGGATTGTCTGGGGGGCGGACAGCGGCGCCTATTTTGCCGGCCGGCGCTGGGGACGGCACAAGCTGGCGCCCCACATCAGTCCCGGCAAGACCTGGGAAGGGGTGAGTGGCGGTGTGGCGGCGGCCCTGTTGATAGCACTGCTGGCCGCCTGGCTCATGGATTTCGGCTGGGCCAGCATGCCGGGCTTCGCCCTGTTGGCGGTAGTGACGACCCTGTTTTCCATCGTCGGCGATCTCCTGGAGAGCCTGCTCAAGCGGCGCTGCGGCGTGAAGGACAGCGGCAGCCTGCTGCCCGGACACGGCGGTGTTCTGGACCGCATCGACAGCCTTACCGCGGCGGCGCCGGTCTATACCCTGGGGCTGATGATGGAAGGGATCCGGCTGTGAAAGGGGTCACCGTTCTCGGCGCCACCGGATCCATCGGTATCAATACCCTGGATGTGATGGCGCGCCATCCCGGCCGCTACCGGGCAGTGGCCCTGACGGCCAATTCCGAGGTGGAACGCCTCTATCGCCAGTGCCTGGAATTCCGTCCCGACTATGCCGTGATGGCCAACGAGGCCGCCGCGGCGCAACTGGCGGTGCGGCTTCGCGAAGTGCACCCGGAGATCCGCGTGCTCTCGGGCATGGCGGGCCTAGAGGAAGTGGCGGCCCTGCCGGAGGTGGAATGCGTCATGGCGGCCATCGTCGGCGCCGCCGGACTGCTGCCCACCCTGGCGGCGGCGCGCGCCGGCAAGCGCATTCTGCTGGCCAACAAGGAAGCGCTGGTGATGGCCGGGCAACTGTTCATGGACGAGGTGCGCCGCCACGGTGCGCAGCTGCTGCCCATCGACAGCGAGCACAACGCCATTTTTCAGTGTCTGCCGCCACAGCGCACGCAGGCATTGGCGGCGGGGGGCGTACGGCGCATCCTGTTGACCTCTTCCGGCGGACCCTTCCTGCGCCGCCCCCTCAAGGATCTCGCCGCCGTCACCCCCGACCAAGCCTGCGCCCATCCCAACTGGGCCATGGGGCGCAAGATCTCGGTGGACTCCGCCACCATGATGAACAAGGGGCTGGAGGTCATCGAGGCCTGCTGGCTGTTCCGTGCCGCGCCTGATGAGGTACAGGTGGTGATCCATCCCCAGAGCGTGGTCCACTCCATGGTCGAGTATGTCGACGGCTCGGTGCTGGCTCAGCTGGCCAGCCCCGACATGCGCATTCCCATCGCCCATGCCCTGGCCTGGCCGCAGCGCATCGACTCCGGGGCCGAGCGCCTCGACCTGTTCTCCGTGGCACGCCTGGACTTCGAGGCCCCCGACCTGGAGCGTTTTCCCTGCCTGGCCTATGCCTACCAGGCGGCGCGCAGCGGCGGCACGGCGGCGGCCATCCTCAACGCGGCCAACGAGGTGGCGGTGGCCGCCTTTCTCGCCGAGGAGATGCCCTTTACCGCCATTCCCCAGGTGATCGCCGCCACCATGGCCGCTGTGCCCGGGCGGACGGCGGACTCGCTGTCTGATATCCTTGACGACGACCGGCGCGCCCGCGAGCATGCCCGCAACCTTGTTCGACACACAGCAGATTCATGAATAGCGTCCTCTCTTCGATTTTCTTTTTCATCCTCGCCATCGGCGTACTCATCACGGTGCACGAGTTCGGGCATTTCTGGGTGGCCCGCAAGCTGGGGGTCAAGGTGTTGCGGTTTTCCATCGGCTTCGGCAAACCGCTCTTGAGTTGGCGGCGGGGCGGCGACGAAACGGAATACGTGTTGGCGGCGCTGCCATTGGGGGGCTATGTGCAGATGCTGGACGAGCGCGAGGGCCCGGTGGCGGCAGAGGAGTTGCATCGCGCCTTCAACCGCAAACCCCTGGCCAGCCGCTTCGCCATCGTGGCCGCCGGGCCACTGTTCAATTTTCTGCTCGCCATCCTGGCCTACTGGCTGATGTTCGTGATCGGGGTCAGCGGCGTCAAACCCGTCATCGGCGCGGTGCAGGAGAACAGCCTGGCCGAGCAGGGCGGTTTCCGCAACGGCGACCAGATCCTTGCCATCGACGGCCGTGAAGTGCCGACCTGGAATGCCGCCTTTCTGGCCCTCATGGAGGAGAGCCTGGACGGCAAGCCAGTGGATGTGGAGGTGCTGGACGAGGCGGGCATCCGCCGAGCCCGGGTGCTGGACTTCAGCGCCCTGCCAGCGGACGTGGATCGTTCCAATCTCATCAGCAACCTGGGCCTGCAGCCCTATTCGCCGCCCATCCCGCCGGTGATCGGCAAGCTGGAGCCGGGGGGGGTTGCCGAGCAGGCCGGTTTTCAGGTGGGCGACCGCATCCTGGCGGTGGATGGCGAGGCCGTTGACGACTGGCGGGCGTGGGTGAAGATCGTCCGCGAACATCCGGGCAAGCCGCTGCAGGTGACGGTGGCGCGCGGCCCTCAAGAGGTGACCCTGACCCTGACGCCGGCGGTGGTGACCACCAGCAATGGCGAGATCGGCCGCATCGGCGCCGCCGTCGCCTATCCCGAGGACTTGGTCAGCGAGTTGCGGGCCGTAGAGCGCTATTCGCCCCTGGCCGCCGGCGGCATGGCCGTACAGCGCACCTGGGACATGACCCTGCTCACCTTCCGTATGCTGTGGCGCATGGTGGTGGGTGATGTCTCGGTGGCCAATCTCGGTGGCCCCATCCGCATCGCCCAGTACGCGGGGTATTCCGCCAGCGTGGGCTTCGTCTCCTTCATCGGATTTCTGGCCCTTATCAGCATCAGTCTCGGGGTGCTCAATCTGCTGCCCATCCCGGTGCTGGACGGCGGCCACCTGCTGTACTATGCCATTGAATTCGTCAAGGGCAGTCCCTTGTCGGATGAGGTTCAGGCCTTGGGGCAGCGTCTCGGCATCGCTATTCTGATCGGCGTCATGGTGATCGCTTTCTATAACGATCTCGCGCAATTGTTCGGCTGAGGCAGGAGCGGCGCCGGTGCTGAGCATGAAAAGAATCGTTGCCCTATTGCTGCTGTGGTGCCTGCCCCTGCAGGGTCTGCAGGCCTTCGAGTCCTTCGTGGTCAAGGAGATCCGCGTCGAAGGGCTGGAGCGCATTAGCGTCGGCACCGTTCTCAACTATCTGCCCTTGGAGGTGGGCGAGACGCTGGATGCCAAGCGCTCGGCGGCCGTCATCCGCGCGCTGTTCAAGACCGGTTTCTTCGACGATGTCAGCCTGGCGCGTGACGGCGACACCCTGGTGGTCCAGGTCAAGGAGCGCCCGGCCATCGCCGAAATCACGCTGTCCGGCAACAAGGACCTGGAAACCGATCAGCTGCTCGATGCCCTGAAGAGCATCGGTCTGGCGGAAGGGCGGGTCTTCGACCGTTCCTCCCTGGACAAGATCGAGAAGGAACTGGAGCGTCAGTATTTCGCCCAGGGAAAATACGGTGTGCGCATCACCTCCACCATCACGCCGCTGAAGGACAACCGGGTGAAACTGGCCATCGATATCTATGAGGGCAAGGTGGCCCGCATCCGGCGCATCAGCATCGTCGGCAACCGGGTATACAAGGAAAGCACCCTGCTGGGCAGGTTCCAGCTCAGCGCCCCCACCATTCTCTCCTTTCTCAAGGACAGTGATCAGTATTCCCGGCAAAAACTGTCCGGTGATCTCGAGACCCTGCGCTCTTTTTATCTGGATCGCGGTTATATCAACTTCAATATCGAATCCACCCAGGTCACCATCACTCCCGACCGGCGCGATGTCTATGTGACCATCAATATCAGCGAGGGTGAGAAATACACCGTCAGTGCCGTGCGCCTGGCCGGCGACCTGGTGGTGGATGAGGAGGAGTTGCAGTCCTTGTTGCGCATCGCCGCCGGCGATGTCTTTTCCCGGCGCCGCATCACGGAAAGCAGCAACGCCATCAGCGAGCGTCTGGGGCAGGAGGGCTTTGCCTTTGCCAATGTCACGCCATCCCCCGATATCGACAAGGACAAGCGGCAGGTGAGCCTGACTTTCTTCATCGATCCCGGCAAGCGTATCTATGTGCGGCGCATCAACATCGCCGGCAACGCCAAGACCCGCGACAGCGTGGTGCGCCGCGAATTACGTCAGCTGGAGGGTGCCTGGATCTCCACCAGCAAGATCAACCGTTCCCGGGTGCGCCTGCAACGCCTCGGTTACTTCGATGAAGTCAATGTGGAAACCCCGGTGGTGCCTGGTATCGACGACCAGATGGACGTCAACTTCAGCGTCAGCGAACGCTCCTCGGGCAGTCTCATGGCCGGTCTCGGCTATTCTCAGGGGCAGGGCCTGCTGATCAATGCCAGCATCAGTCAGAACAATATCTTCGGCACCGGCAACCGTGTCTCGGCCACGGTCAACAACAGTTCCGTCAACAAGGTCTACAGTTTTTCCTACACCAATCCCTATTACACTATCGACGGCATCAGCCGCGGCTTCCGCCTCTTCAGCCGCTCCACCGATTCGCGCCAGGCGAATGTCGCGGCCTACACCTCCGATGTCTGGGGAGGCGGGGTGAATTTCGGCATCCCCCTCAGTGAGTTCAACCGCGTACGCTTGTCCCTGAATTACGAAAACACCCAACTGAGCACCTCGGATCTGACACCGGATTCCTATATCCGCTTCATTGCCGACAACGGCGACGAGTTCGATCTCGTGAAGCTCAATCTCACCTGGTCCCACGACACCCGCAACCGGGCGATATTTGCGGATCGGGGCGGCAACCGCATCCTGTCGGCCGATGTGGCCGTACCGCTGGGCAATCTGGAGTATTACAAGATCAGATACCGCGAATCCCGTTTCCTGCCCCTGGCGGACGACTTTACTTTCCTGCTCAAAGGGGAACTCGCCATTGGCGATGCCTATGGCGATACCACGGAACTGCCGTTCTGGGAGCGTTACTATGCAGGCGGCCCCAGTTCCATACGCGGCTACCGCAGCAACCGTCTCGGCCCCCAGGAAAACGGCGTGCCGCGCGGCGGTGCCTTCAAGGTGGTGGGCAATGCCGAACTGATTCTGCCGGTGCCCTTTGCCGCGGAGAATAAATCATTGCGTCTCACGGCATTCTTTGATATTGGTAACGTATTCGCAAGAAAAGAGGACTTCAATGCCGATGAACTGCGCTATTCGGCAGGCCTGTCGGTAATGTGGCTAACGCCCATGGCCCCCTTGACGTTCAGCTATGCCTGGCCTTTGAACGATGAACCCGGGGATGATCTGGAACGCTTCCAGTTCTCCCTCGGTGCTTTTGGTTTTTGATACAGTGGAGTGATATTTTGAAACAGTTGTCTCTTGTTTTTGCCCTCGTAATCCTTGGCCTGGGCCATTTGAGCACAGTGAACGCGGCAGAGGTGAAAGTCGGTTATGTGGATGCGGCGCGTCTCCTGGAAGAAGCCCCCCAGGCACAGGTGGCCACCCAGCGCCTGAAAGAGGAGTTTGCCCCCCGCGAGGATGAAATGATCGCCATCCAGAACGAACTCAAGCAGTTGCAGGAACGTCTCGATCGTGATGGCGCCATCATGAGCGAGACGGAACGCAAGCGCATCGGCCTCGACATCCTGGCGCGCAAGCGCGAACTGCGCCGTCTCCAGGAGGATTTCCGCGAGGACATCAATCTGCGCAGGAACGATGCCATCGGCACGCTCCAGCAACTGATCAAGCAGGCCATCGAGGACGTGGGCCGGGAAGGCAAGTATGACCTCATATTCTATGAGGGGATTGCCTATGCCAACCCGGCCCTGGACATCACCGATGTCGTGCTTGAAGGCCTGAAGAAACTGGATGCGCAGTCTGGGAAAAAGCAGTGACAGCCGGTGCCCGCTGAACTGAACGCCACTCCTGCACGCTCTGAGCAAGCTCCGCCACCGGCTTTACCTAGAGCCCGGCCGGGCGGTACAATCCCCCCCGCCTGTCTGCGAACCATGATGCAGTCCGGCCCAGGTCCAGCATATTGAACGAACGCAATGCGGTCGTATGGAAAGCAAACAGGATGAGGTACTCATCCTCAGAAACTATGGTAGCCGTGACATGACTCAGGAAAAAATCGACAGCCCCGCATTGCCGACGGCCATGGACATCCATGAAGTGCTCAATCATCTGCCGCATCGCTATCCCTTTCTGTTGATCGATCGGGTGATCCAGTGCACACCGGGCCAGTCCCTGACGGCACTCAAGAATGTCTCCTACAATGAACCCTATTTCACCGGCCACTTTCCGGTGCGCCCGGTGATGCCCGGGGTGCTGCTGCTCGAGGCCCTGGCCCAGGCCACCGGCATCCTGGCCTTCCGCAGTACCGAATCCCAGCCCGACGACGACACTCTCTATTACTTCGTCGGCATCGACAATGCCCGTTTCAAACGCCCGGTGGAGCCGGGCGATCAGGTGATTCTCGATGTCTCCATCATCCGCAACGTGCGCAACATCTGGCGTTTCAATGCCGAGGCCCGGGTGGCCGGCCAGATGGTGGCCAATGCGGAAATCATGTGCGCCGCCAAGTCCATTGCGGAATGAACCCAGAGGAACTGCTCGCCGGCGTCGATGAGGCAGGGCGCGGGCCGCTGGCGGGACCGGTGATCGCCGCCGCGGTGATCCTCCATCCCGAGCGCCACATCCCTGGCCTGCAGGATTCCAAGCAGCTTTCCGCCCGGCGCCGCGAGCAACTCGAGCTCTGCATCCACCAAGATGCCCTGGCCTGGGGACTGGGACGCGCGGAAGTGGCGGAAATCGACCGCCTCAACATCCTCCAGGCCACGCTGCTGGCCATGCAGCGCGCCGTGGCTGCCCTCGATCCCGCACCGCAGCGGGCCCTGGTGGATGGCAACTGCGCCCCCCGGCTGGCCTGCCTGGTGGAAACCGTGGTGAAGGGCGATCAGAAGGTGGCGGCCATCGCCGCCGCCTCCATCCTGGCCAAGGTGGCACGTGATCGCGAGATGACCGCCCTGGAGGCGGCCTGTCCCGGCTATGGCTTCGCCCAGCACAAGGGCTATCCCACGCGCAGCCATCTGCAGGCGCTGCAGCAGTTGGGGGTCAGTCCCCATCACCGCCGTTCCTTTGCGCCGGTGCGCGCCTGCCTCGGCGCGGCTCGCTAGCCGCGGGCAGCTCCGCTACAATAAGGCCTGTATGACGGCAACCTTTGTCCATCTCCATCTCCATAGCGAATATTCCCTGAGCGACGGCACCATCAGGGTGAAGTCCCTGGTGGAGGCGGCTGCCGCTGCCGGCATGCCGGCGGTGGCCGTCACGGACCAGAGCAACCTGTTTGCCATGGTCAAGTTCTACCGCGCCGCATTGCAGGCCGGCATCAAACCCATCATCGGTGTCGATCTCTGGCTGTCCGATGGTTACCATGGTCAGCCCGCCTCCCTGGTGCTGTTGTGCCAGGACCATGGCGGCTATCTCAATCTCACGCGCCTCATCTCCCGCGCCTATCTGGAGGGCCAGCAACAGGGCGTGCCGCGCATCCGCCGCGACTGGCTGGAGGGCGCCAGCGACGGACTCATCGCCCTCTCCGGCGGGCGCTGCGGCGATGTCGGCCAGGCCCTGTTGTCCGGCAACGTGGACGAGGCCCGGCGCCTGGCCGCAGGCTGGGCGGCACTCTTTCCCGACCGCTACTATCTGGAGTTGCAGCGCACCGGCCGCGAGCAGGAGGAGGACTATCTGCACGCCGCCGTGGAGTTGGCCCTGGCCCAGGATCTGCCGGTGGTGGCCAGCAACGACGTGCGTTTCCTCACTGCGGACGGTTTCGAGGCCCACGAGGCCCGGGTCTGCATCCATGAAGGGCGCACCCTGGACGACAAGCGACGCATCCACCACTACAGCGAACAGCAGTACCTGCGCAGCCCCGAGGAGATGGCGCAGCTATTCGCCGATATCCCCGAAGCCCTGGCCAACAGCGTGGAGATCGCGCGGCGCTGCAACCTGGAACTGACCCTGGGCAAGAACGTGCTGCCCGAGTTCCCCATCCCCGAGGGCATGAGCACCGCCGACTATTTCAGCCAGGAGGCGCGCGCTGGCCTGGAGCGGCGCCTGGCGGAACTGTTCGGCGAACGGCCGGATGAGTTGCTGGCGCGGCGCCCCGCCTACGAGGAGCGCCTGGAGCACGAACTGCAGGTGATCATCGGCATGGGTTTTCCCGGCTACTTCCTCATCGTCGCCGATTTCATCCGCTGGGCGCGGGACAACGGCGTGCCGGTGGGGCCGGGCAGGGGCTCGGGAGCGGGCTCCCTGGTGGCCTATGTGCTGGGCATCACCAACCTCGACCCCATCCAGTATGATCTGCTCTTCGAGCGCTTCCTCAACCCCGAGCGCGTCTCCCTGCCGGACTTCGATGTGGACTTCTGCATGGAGGGCCGCGACCGGGTCATCGATTACGTGGCCCAGCGCTACGGCCGCGAGCGGGTCTCGCAGATCATCACCTACGGCAGCATGGCGGCCAAGGCGGTGGTGCGCGATGTGGGGCGCGTGCTAGGGCATCCCTACGGCCTCGTGGACCAGATCGCCAAGCTGATCCCCTTCGAACTGGGCATGACCCTGGAAAAAGCCCTGGAGCAGGAGGAGCAGCTGCGCCAGCGCTACCAGGAGGACGAGGAGGTCCACACCCTCATCGAACTGGCGCGCTCCCTGGAGGGGCTGGCGCGCAATGCCGGCAAGCATGCCGGCGGCGTGGTGATCGCCCCCGGGCCGCTGACCGACTTCACCCCGCTGTATTGCGAACAGGGCTCCAACACCCCGGTGACCCAGTTCGACAAGGACGACGTCGAGGCCATCGGCCTGGTGAAGTTCGACTTCCTGGGGCTGCGCACCCTGACCATCATCGACTGGGCGCTGAAGACCATCAATGCCCAGTGCCGCGCCGCAGGCCAAGCGCAGGTGGATATCGACCATATCCACCTGGACGATGGGCCCACCTACACCCTGCTCAAGGAGAGCGCCACCACCGCGGTGTTCCAGCTGGAGTCCCGCGGCATGAAGGAACTCATCAAGCGCCTGCGGCCCGACTGCTTCGAGGACATCGTGGCCCTGGTGGCGCTGTTCCGTCCCGGCCCCCTGCAGTCGGGCATGGTGGACGACTTCATCGACCGCAAGCACGGCCGCGCCCGGGTGAACTATCCCCATCCCGACCTGGAGCCCGTGCTCAAGCCCACCTATGGCGTGATCCTCTACCAGGAGCAGGTGATGCAGATCGCCCAGGTGCTGGCCGGCTACAGCCTGGGGCAGGCCGATCTGCTGCGCCGCGCCATGGGCAAGAAAAAACCCGAGGAAATGGCCAAGCAGCGCGAGATCTTCCTCAGCGGGGCCCGCGAGCGCGGCATCGACGAGCAGCAGGCGGCGCACATCTTCGACCTCATGGAGAAATTCGCCGGCTACGGCTTCAACAAGTCGCATTCCGCCGCCTACGCCCTGATCGCCTACCAGACCGCCTGGCTCAAGGCCCATTACCCGGCGGCCTTCATGGCGGCGGTGCTGTCCTCGGACATGGACAACACCGACAAGGTGGTGATGCTCATCGACGAATGCCGCACCATGGGGCTGGCGGTGAAGCCACCCGACATCAATCTCTGTGACTACGCCTTCACCGTCAGCGACCAGCAGACCATCCGCTATGGCCTGGGCGCCATCAAGGGCGTGGGCTCCGCAGCCCTGGACAGCATCATCGCGGAACGCCGCGCCCACGGCCCCTACGCCGATCTTTTCGACCTGTGCCGGCGCATCGACCTGCGCAAGGCCAACCGCCGCGTACTGGAGGCCCTGATCCGCGCCGGCGCCCTGGACAGCCTGGACGAGAACCGCGCCCGCTCCATGGCGCGCCTCACCAATGCCCTGCAGGCCGCGGAGCGCCATCTGCGCGACCAGGCGGTGGGGCAGAACGACCTGTTCGGCGGCGTCATCAGCGCGGCCCCCGATGCCGTGGCAGCCGTGCCCGAAGTGGAGGTGCCGCCCTGGAGCGAGGAACAGCGCCTGCGCGGGGAGAAGGAGACCCTGGGGCTCTATCTCACCGGCCATCCCATCCAGCGCTACGAGGCGGAACTGGCGCGCTTCATCACCGCGCGCATCAGCGAACTCAATCCTGGGCGCGAGCAGAGCGTGCTGATCGCCGGCTTGGTGGTGGCCATCCGCACCATGAACAGCCGCCGCGGCGACCGCATCGCTTTCGTCACCCTGGACGACCGCAGCGGGCGCATCGACCTGGCGGTGTTCGCCGAGGCCTACCGCCGCTATCGCGACCTCATCAGCAAAGACCGCCTGATCGTGGTCTCCGGCACGGTGAGCGTGGACGAATACAGCGGCGGCTTCCGCATGAGCGTGGACGAGGTCTATGACATCGACCAGGCGCGGGAGATCTATGCCAAGCGCCTGGAGATCGATCTCGACAGGCAACAGCTGAGCCAGGATGTCAGCCGCTCCCTGGCGGAGGTGCTGCAGCCCTTCCGCGAGGGCGACTGTCCGGTATGGATCAAATACCTCAACGGCCGGGCCCGGGCCTCCCTCGCCCTGGGCCAGGAATGGCGCGTCCACCCCACCGATGAACTGATCCATCGGCTGAGCGAGGTGGCCGGTGCGGATGGGGTGCGGATAGTCTATGAATGAGTCATCAAAGTTAGGTTGGATGAGGCGCGCAGCGCCATCGATGGGTGATGAGTAATGAGTAATGAGTAAACCGCTCTTCATTATCTTTTTATCATCACCCATCACCCATCACCCATCACTCATCACCCTTTACTCTTTTCCCTTTACTCTTTACTCTAAACACCCATGAAACTGAACTTCCTGGAATTCGAACAGCCCATCGCCGAGCTGGAGGCGAAGATCGAGGAGCTGCGCTATGTGGGCAGCGACAACGAACTCAACATCAGCGAGGAGATCACCCGCCTCGAGGCCAAGTGTAAGAGCCTCACGGAGTCCATCTTCGCCAACCTCAATGCCTGGCAGGTTTCCCAGATGGCGCGCCATCCTCTGCGCCCCTACACCCTGGATTACATCGAGCGCATCTTCGAGGACTTCGAGGAACTGCACGGCGACCGTGCCTTTGCCGATGATCCGGCCATCGTGGGCGGCGTCGCCCGCATCGAAGGGCGGCCGGTGATGATCATTGGTCATCAGAAGGGCCGCGACACCAAGGAGAAGATCCGCCGCAATTTCGGCATGCCGCGTCCCGAGGGCTACCGCAAGGCCCTGCGCCTCATGGAGATGGCCGAGCGTTTCCGCATGCCAGTGCTGACTTTCATCGACACTCCCGGCGCCTATCCCGGCGTGGATGCCGAGGAACGCGGCCAGAGCGAGGCCATCGCCCGCAATCTCAAGGTCATGTCCGCCCTACGCACCCCGGTGATCTGCACCGTCATCGGCGAGGGAGGCTCCGGCGGCGCCCTGGCCATCGGCGTCGGCGACTATCTGATCATGCTGGAATACAGCACCTATTCGGTGATCTCCCCCGAGGGCTGCGCCTCCATCCTCTGGAAGAGCGCCGACAAGGCGCCCGAGGCCGCCGAGGCCATGGGTATCACCTCGCAGCGCCTCAATGAGCTGGGCCTGGTGGACGAGATCGTCGAGGAGCCCCTGGGTGGCGCCCACCGCGATGTGGACCTGACAGCGCAACGCGTCAAGCAGGCCCTCAACGAGAGGTTGCTGCATCTGGACAGCATCGCCATCGACGAGTTGCTGGAGAGCCGCTATCAGAAACTGATGGGTTATGGGGAATACAAATCCTGATTGGGTGATGAGTAATGAGTGATGTGTGATGTCGATTCAGAACACCCATCACCCTTTACTCATCACTCATCACGCCATTTCACCCTGTCCCGTTTCTCTGAAGTCCTGCAGGGTTTACCTGCCGCCCCCCGTTACTGGGTCGCCTACAGCGGCGGTCGTGATTCCCATGTCCTGCTCCATGCCACGGCGGCGCTGCGCCGGGAACTGCCCGGCGAATTGCGCGCCGTCCACGTGGACCATGGCCTGAGCCCCGATGCCCCGCGCTGGGCGGCCCATTGCCAGGTGATGTGCAAAAGGCTCGGTGTGCCGCTGCGGGTCCTGGAGACCGATGCCCAGCCGCGGCACGGGGAGAGCCCGGAGGCCGCGGCGCGGCGCGTGCGCTACCAGGCCTTTGCCGGCCTCATGGCGCCTGAGGACTGTCTGCTCACCGCCCACCATCAGGACGATCAGGCGGAGACACTGCTGCTGCAGCTGCTGCGCGGCAGCGGTCCCCATGGCCTGGCGGGCATGCCCCGGCAGAGCGCCTTCGCTGGCGGCCATCATGTCCGTCCCCTGCTGGACTTCAACCGCACGGCACTGACGGCCTATGCCCGGGAGGCGGAACTGCAGTGGGTGGAGGACGAGAGTAATTTCGATACTGGCATCCGGCGCAATTTTCTGCGTCACCAGCTGTTTCCCCTGCTGGAGGAGTTGTGGCCTGCGGCGGGCGCCACCCTGGCCCGCAGCGCCGCCCACTGCGCCGAGGCAGCCGCTCTGCTGGATACCCTGGCGGCCACGGATCTGGTGGATGTCGCCGGTCCCAGTCCCCGCCAGCTGCGGGTGGCGGCCCTGCAGGCCCTGGTGGGGGCGCGGCGCCGCAATGTACTGCGCTACTGGTGCCGCAGCTTGGGCCTGCCACTGCCGCGTACGGCCCATCTGCAGCGTATCGAACAGGATCTGCTGGGTGCCGGCGCCGACCGCATGCCGTTGCTGCGCTGGGAGGGGGTGGAACTGCGGCGCTACCGGGACTGGCTCTATGCACTGCGTCCGTCACGGCCCTTCGACAAGACGCTGGTGCTGAGCTGGGACCCGCAACAGCCACTGGCCCTGCCGGGAGACAATGGCGTTTTGGTGGCCCGTGCCGTCAGCAGCGGCGGCCTGTCCCATGAAGCTTGCCGGCTGGGGCGGCTGACGGTGCGCTTCCGCCAGGGTGGGGAACGCTGCCTCATGGACGATGGCCGCCACCACAGTTTGAAGAAACTGCTTCAGGAACACGCCATCCCCCCTTGGGAGCGGGAGCGCCTGCCTCTGATCTATGTCGGTGATGAGCTGGCTGCGGTGGCGGGGATCTGGGTGTGCAGGGCTTATCGGGCGGAATCAGGCGAAGCGGGCTGGGTCATCGAATGGCGGCGGGATTCAGGAGTGGGCAGCGAGGACTGAGTCTGGTGGGCGGTGCCCACCAGAACGCATTCCTCACTCCTACGCCTTCCCCTGCAACTGCAGCAGAATCGACTCGTTCTCCAGGGTGGAGGTGTCCTGGGTGATTTCTTCGCCGGCGGCGATGGCGCGCAGCAGGCGGCGCATGATCTTGCCGGAGCGGGTCTTGGGCAGGTTGTCTGCGTAGCGGATCTCGTCGGGCTTGGCGATGGGGCCGATCTGTTCCGCCACCCACTGGCGCAGCTCCTGGGTCAGTGCTTCGTCCACGCCGCCCGCTGGGCGTTCCCCCTTGAGCACCACGTAGGCGAAGATGGCCTCGCCCTTGATCTCATCGGGGCGGCCCACCACTGCGGCCTCGGCCACCTTGGGATGGGCCACCAGGGCCGACTCGATCTCCATGGTGCCGAGGCGGTGGCCGGAGACGTTGAGCACGTCGTCGATGCGGCCCA
>CAYRLE010000017.1:0-25984 GCA_964425105.1 uncultured Gammaproteobacteria bacterium
TCCCCAGGTCTCGGTGCATTGATGAAGGCTTGAAATTTTAATCCGTCTGGATACAATTGTTGAGTCTCGCGATCAACTATGGGCCGAGACACTTTCTATCAAACCAAATGAATGAAGATAAGGGAGGAGACCCATGCATCCTGCTATCACTGTTAGCCTCATTCCTGTTGGCTTTGTCCTGGCAATCGCCCTGGCTGTCGTCAACGGTCATTGAGCAGATAGGCCTGGGCAGATGGTGGAAGAACCATCTGCCCAGGTTCCCCGACCTTCTTATCTCCCTGGATGGCCTTTCCAAAGGCGGGCATTCCAGGCTCCTGGGCATCAGGTGGTCCTGAGATAGGTTCTAACAACAGTCTCCCTTAGAAAGGAATGTCAGGATCATTCCTGGCAGCATCCTTGCGCGGACGCGCTCTGGCAATGGCAACCTCAGCCTCGCACCACCCTTCACAGGCATTGCGGCCGCTGCGGCCTCGGAAGAAATTCAGGATCCCCTTGCACTTCGCGTAGAAACTGAAAAACAGCAATATCAGCTGCCGTTGCCTGGGCCCGACAGGATGATGGCCACAGATCAGTTTATCGTCCATCATGCCCCGGTCAGTCAGGCTAACGGCGCCAAAGGCCTGAACCGTGACCCGGGTGCCACGGCGCAAATGTGGGCCGAGCACGACGGCATCGAGTAGATCACCTTCCAGGCCAATATAGTCGGCGACCGAACCATAATTGAATGGACAAGGCAGCGGCGAGATAAAATCGAGCTTACCGGTAGATCCACGCTTCAGAAAACTGCCGCGTGGAATTTCGATGACCACTTCCAGGACCGGCCATTGCTGGGATTTTCCCTGTTGCTCATTTAATGAATGCAATCGCTTTCAATTTCTTAGTGCAGCGGGTGGGTTGATTCCCACATTACATTGCTGGACACCCCATAGGGTATCACTGCTATCCCATTAACTAATAGCTAGCGCCTTGTTTTATTTATCCCCTCATCCTAACGGTTTGTAAGGTGTTCTCTGTTGCTGCGACCTAACGCTTAGGTAAGGTGATGCATTGATTGCTTGTCAATGGCTGGATAAGGGCCTACCTTGGTGGAGGAAGTGCGGCAACGTGTCGCCGCATTACCGCATTGTGGTCAAATGATAATTATCATTCCTAGGAGACTGATTATGAAAAGAAATCTATGGTCCAGTCTGTGGTTTATGGCGCTGCTGACATTTGCGGTGCCCATCCTGGCAGGGCAGCAGATGATGATGGAGCCTGTTGTTCAAGGGGAGCACTCTGGTGAAGCGGTGGTATTGGCCAACGCCTGTAACCCCTGTGCCAAAAACCCCTGCGCGAACAAAAAAATGGCAAATCCCTGCAATCCCTGCGCAAAGAAGAAACATGGTAAACAGAAGATGAAGAATCCCTGCAATCCCTGCGGGATGAAGATGAACCCCTGCGGCCACGACATGAAAAACCCTTGCGGGATGAAGATGAACCCCTGCGGCCACAAAATGATGAACCCCTGTAATCCCTGTGGCATGAAGATGAACCCTTGCGCCCATCATGAGATGGCCAATCCTTGCAAGGGAAAGCGGTAGGACGAGCCTGAATGGACGAGGGCCGGTGTTGCCTTGATTTCCTCCAGCGTGCGCTCGATATGAGGAGTCCTTCAGGCTTTTCCTGAGATCAATATTGACCGGGGCGGTTTCTGCCGGGCGTCAGAGCAGTCCCAGAGGAGGATGAATCATGTTTGCTTTAGCTGAAGGACAGAAAGTCAGTTGGCCAAGCGTCATACTGGCGGGTATCACGGGCACGGTGGTGGTGACCATCACCATGTGGTTGTTTGGCACCGATATCATCGGTTCGCTGGGGGCCATGGCCCTTGGCATGGATGCCGCAGAGTCGATGCGTTACCTGGTCGGCGCGTTGATCCATTTTTCAGTGGGGCTGACCTATAGCGTTATTTTTGCCCTGGTGTTTGCGCCGGTGTCGGAGTGGGATAGGGTGACCAAGGGCGTAGTGTTTGGCTTCGTCATCACCGTGGTGGCCCTGACCATGATGCCGGTGGCGGCAACCATGCTCAGTCGGGGTGCTGGCCCCGCGGCCAATCCCTGCGCCGCTGCCGGTGTTGCGGCAAACCCTTGCGGTGGCGGGATGGCCAATGCCTGCAATCCTTGTGGGAAGAATCCCTGTGGTGGGGGAATGGCCAACGCCTGCAATCCCTGTGGGAAGAATCCCTGTGGCGGGGGTATGGCCAATCCCTGCAATCCCTGTGCGAAAAATCCCTGTGGCGGTGCGCAGCGTAATCTCATAGAAATGAAGCATCCAGGCGCCAACCCCTGTGCGCCGCGTGTGGCCGCCAACCCCTGTAATCCCTGTGCTGGAGGTGGCAATCCCTGCGGCGGTGGGGGTGCCGGGAACAGCTATGCCGGCTTGATCAGCCTCGTCAATCACCTCGCGCTGGCCCTGGTGATTTCGTTTATGGTCAGGGTGCGGCGCAATGGAGCCGCGCCGGCTTAGAGTGATGCCAATGTGGAGTGCGGCCGGGCGATGATGCTGAACAGGATGTGCGCATCACTCCCGGCCTTCCGTCTCGGGCTAGGCGGCTGCGCCTTGCTGCTGTTGCTGGACGGCGTTTCATTTGCCGCTGGGTCCGGAGACGGCCCAGTGGATCACGAGTCCCTGCCGCCGTCGGCAATGATCCTGATCCCCGCGGGTAAATTCATCATGGGCAGTACAGCCCAGGAACGTGAGTATGCCCTGCGCTTGGATGAAGCGCGCGGTAGCCTGGCGGCAAGGAAATACAAATGGTTCGACAATGAACAGCGGCGCAGCATCTACCTGGATGATTATCTCATTGACGAGTTTCCGGTGACGAATCGCGATTATCAACGTTTCGTCACCGCGCAGGGGGCCCCCCCGCCCTATATCGGTGAGCGTCAATGGGCGGCGTATGGTCTGGTCCACCCCTATGATACCGTGCGGAGATTCCTCTGGCGCAAGGGCCGCTTTCCGCAGGGGCGGGGGGATCACCCCGTGGTGCTGGTGGATTATGAGGACGCCCAGGCCTATTGCCACTGGCGCGGCGGCATGGAGCAGCGGCCGTTGCGCCTGCCCAGCGAGGCAGAATGGGAGAAGGCGGCCCGCGGAGACGATGGCAGGATCTTTCCCTGGGGAGACGAGTTCGATCCCCGGCGTCTCAACAGTCTGGACAAGGGGCCTTACGATACCCTGCCGGTTGGCCGTTTCCCTCTGGGCGCCAGTCCCTATGGTGTCCAGGATATGGCGGGGATGGTCTTTGAGTGGACGGCCAGTGTCTGCCCCGGCGATACCACAAAGGCTTTGGTGAAAGGCGGGTCGTGGGACGATTATCCCGGCGTGACCCGTCCCGCGGCCCGCCACTGCCGTCCCAGATCCCTGCGCCATATCCTGATTGGTTTCCGCTGCGTCGCAGATCGTGCGCCTGTGGCGCGCCCGTAAAGGAGTGAAGTTTCTTGTCTATTCAATCACACAAAGGCGGGTGCTCTGCTGCGCTGCTGGTTCTGCTTCTGCTGCTTGCCGCTTGTGCCGATGAGCGTCGTCCGGCAGCGGAGGCAGGCCGGCAGTCGCTGGCGCAGGCCGGAAGCAGCGCGGCAGGGGCGCCCAGTGCAGCCGAGGCGCGCTTCCTCGAGCGCCACTGGCCCGAACATCTTTCCTTGCAGGGCGAGGCGCCGGCACATTTCCCGGTGCTGGAGTCCTCTCTGGAAGCGGACGCCTGTGGTCGTTGCCATACCCAGCAATATCAGGACTGGCAGACGAGTCTGCACAGTCGCAGCATGGGCCCCGGCGTCCTGGGCCAACTGGTGGAGATGGATAACCGTGACCCGGAGAGCGCGGACATGTGCCGCTCCTGCCACACGCCCCTGGCCGAGCAGCATCGCCTGCGTTATGACCTGCCGGGAGCGCCGCAGGAGAACAGTCACTATGATCCGGCCCTGCAGCGCCAGGGCTTGGTGTGTGCGGGGTGCCATGTCCGCCAGCACCAGCGCTTCGGTCCGCCGCGGCGGGATGACCCGGAGCAGACAGGCAAGATAAACGGCGCTTTGCCCCATGACGGGTTTACCGCCACCACGGCGTTCGCAAACTCGGCATTCTGCAGCCGCTGCCATCAGTTCCAGGAAGGGGAACGCGCTCTCAACGGCAAGCTCATCGAGAATACCTACCGGGAATGGCAGGAGAGCCGCTATGCCAAACAGGGCGTGCATTGCCAGGATTGCCACATGCCCGGGCGCCGCCATTTGTGGCGCGGCATCCATGATCCTGAGATGGTGCGCGGCGGCGTCACCGTCGATGTCGAACTCCCCGCCCGGGAATACCGGGTGGGGGAGTTCATGGAGGCAAGCATTACCATCACCAATACCGGCGTCGGCCATTATTTCCCCACCTATATCACGCCGCAAGTCATGGTGCGGGGCTACCTGGTGGATGAGCAGGGAGCGCGCCTGCCAGGCACTCTGCAGGAGGCCGTCATCGGCCGGGCGCTGAGCATGGATCTGCAACAGGAGCTCTATGACACACGCATTGCACCGGATGATTTCGTGACCATCAGCTACCGGCAAAAGCTACCGGCCCATGCACTGCAATTCAAAGTGGAGATCATCGTCGAGCCGGATCATTTCTATAAGCGTTTCTTCCAATCGATGCTGAGCAACGGTGGCGGCGGCAAGGGCCGGAAACTGCTGCAGAAGGCGCTGGACAATACACGTCAGTCCACCTTCGTCCTGAGCGAGCGGACCTTAGCGCTGACGGTGGCTGCGCTAGGTGGTGAGGCGGCGGAAGCAGGCGATTCCCTGCCCAGCGTTCCCGGCCGTTTGCCACTTGCTGAACAGATTGCTGCTGAGAGCCGGCCAGACTGGAACGATGCCGAAATCAGCTGGCATGGCTATGAGGAAGGGATGCAGCTGGCCGCCGCTACGAAGCAGCCGGTGCTGCTGATCTTCTATGCCGATTGGTGTCCCACCTGCCATGCCTATCAATATATTTTCCAGGGGCGCGAGGTCATAGCTGCGGCAAGGGCGCTGGTCATGGTGCGTGTCAATATCGATGAACAACCGGAGATCAGCCGCTTGTATATGCCTGATGGAGATTATGTGCCGCGCACCTTCGCATTGAGCCCGCAGGGGCAGCGCATGGACCAGTTCTATCCCAAGCGTGCCTACGCCAGGTTCTTTTTGCCAGCCAATGACCGCGCGGTCTTTGTCCAACTGATGCGTGCTGCGGCAGGCCGCCAGGGTTAGCAGAATGGCCGGTGGCCAGGATCGCCGCGGCTATCATGAGCACAGCACTGTGGAATAACGCGGCGCATGGGCATGGCCGATCAGTTGGTTGCCGCTGGGCTCAATGGTATAGTGGCCCCTGCAGTGACGATTCCCGGAAGGAGAGGTGTGCCGCTAAGGACATTGAACAATAATAATGACGCTGGGGGCGGACAGGTATGCCAGGCGTTTCTCTGCTAGCCGGCGCGCGGCATCCGTTGCGCTATCTGCTGCTGGTCGTGATCACGGCCTGTCTTCTGGGAGGCGGGCCGGCCCGGGCCAATGGTTCCGGCGAGTTGGAGGCGCCCAGGCTGCAGCTGGATGACAGCCGCCTGGGTTGGACGGCACTGTCCCTCAAGGGTGGTAAGTTGCTGGTGTCCGTCAGCGCCGATGTCTCCATGCACCGTGTGACGGACAATCTGTTGTCAGGCGTGCTGTTGCCGCCTCAGCGTGGACAGGCAATAAGCCCCGCAGGTCAGCCCGTGTTGTTTATCGATTTTCATTCCCTTGCCATGGGCAAGGACCTGCACACTCGCCTCTGGTTCAGGGCGCGGGACGTGGCCGCCCTGCAACGCAGCCGTGTCGAGGCGACCCGTGGTGATGAGCGCTACAAACTGTATCGCTTTACCCGGGAAGGCATTTTCATCGTACGGCGTAAACCCATGACGGCCGAAGCACAGCAGCCACCGGAACAGTGGCACGATGTCAAACACAGTTTCGTCCCTTATCCCCCCGGCATTCCCGACGGCATGGTGGTTTCCGACCCGGCGGTATTGCTCTATCTTGCCTCCGTCGCCGATTTCAAGCAGCCGGGTGACGAACTCCGTCTGTTGGCCTATTTCGATGACAAACTGCAGATCATCACCATGCATTATGAGGGTGAGGAAGAAGTGGCAGCCGATTTCAAGGCCAGGGGACCTGGCGGTAGCCAGCATATCAAGGGATCGCGCCAGGCACTGCGCCTGGGGCTGGCCTCGCGGCCACTGGATATGCGGCAGGGGAATGCCAGCCTGAGGATCGCTGGTCTTGGCGGCAAGCTGAAGATTCTGGTGGACCGCAAACTCCGCGTTCCCCTGGAGTTGCGCGGCAAGGCCAAGGTGCTGGGCAAGGTCAGTCTGCGCCTGCACAAGGTCAGGTTGAGCGGAGAAAACTAGCGCTTATTGCCACACGCTGCGTTTTTTCGCCACTGCCGGTCAGATGGGGGCCCTTGATCTGGCCTTCCTGATGCCTTGCCCTCTCCTTTGAGAGTTGCGGATTGCGCTATGCCATCATCGATGCAGCACCTCATGAATAGAAAGGTGGTCGCTTGGGCCCTCTATGACTGGGCCAATTCCGCCTTTGCCACCGCCATCCTGGCCGGCTTCTTTCCCATTTTCTTCAAACAATATTGGCATCCGGGCGCAGTGGAGGAAAGCACCTTGCAGCTGGGCCTGGCGAATGCCCTGGCCAGTCTGTTGATGCTGCTGCTGGCACCGCTGCTGGGCGCGATGGCAGACATCGGCGGCATGCGTAAGCGTTTTCTTCTGCTGTTTGCGCTGCTGGGGATCACCATGTCCGCCGGGCTCTATTTCGTGGCAGCCGGTGAAGCCTTGCTGGCATTGGCATTTTTTATGCTGGCCGCCATCGGCTTTTCGGGCAGCATTGTTTTCTATGATGCCTTGCTCGTTTCGGTCACTGACGAGGCGCATTATGATGTGGTCTCGGCCTTTGGCTATGGTCTGGGCTATCTCGGTGGCGGCCTGCTGTTTGCCTTGACCGTGGCCATGAGCCTGTGGCCCGAATGGTTCGGTCTCGCCAGCCGAATTCAGGCGGTGCGGCTGGCCTTTCTCTGTGTGGCCATCTGGTGGTTGCTGTTCAGCCTGCCGCTGTTGTTGTTTGTCCCCGAGCAGCAGGCGCCGCAGCGGTTCCAGGTGGCGCGATTGCTGTCCCATGGGTTTTCCCGCATCCTGCATACCGTGGCGCAGATCAGGAAAATGCCCTCTGTCAGCATGTTTCTGCTGGCCTATTGGCTGTATATCGATGGCGTCGATACCGTCGTGCGCATGGCTGTGGATTATGGGCTGGCGCTGGGTTTTTCCGCCGACAATCTGATCACCGCCCTGCTGCTGACGCAATTCATCAGCTTTCCAGCGGCTATCGCCTTCGGCCTGCTGGGCGCACATATTGGTGCCAAACCGGCCATCCTGCTGGCGCTCGCCGTCTATCTGGCCGTCACCGCCTGGGCCTACTTCATGGACAGCGTGCTGGAGTTCTATGCCCTGGCACTCATCATCGGGCTGGTGCAGGGTGGTGTCCAGTCCCTGAGCCGGTCTCTATATGCGCGGCTGATTCCCCCCGCCAGGTCCGCTGAGTTTTTTGGCTTCTACAATATGCTGGGCAAGTTCGCCGCCATTATCGGTCCCTTGATGGTGGGGGTGGTCGGCTTGCTCAGCGGCGATCCAAGATTAGGCATTCTCTCCCTCAGTGTGTTGTTCCTGGGGGGAGGCGCTGTGCTCTGTCTGGTGGATGTCGAGGCAGGACGAATAATGGTAAAGAGTGAAGATTGAGAGGTGCCGCCGTGGTCAAGTGCGTAGCTCACGCAGCAGGCGGGGTTTGCCCACGGCATAGCCTTGGGCGTAGTCCACACCGATTTCCCGCAGCAGGGCCAGGATGGCCTCTGATTCCACATATTCTGCGATAATTTTCTTGCCCATGAAGTGGCCGATCTCAGTGATGGATTTCACTACGGCATAGTCTTCCGGATTCTTATCCATTTCCTTGACGAAGGCGCCATCTATCTTCAGATAGTCCACTGGCAGCTTTTTCAGATAGCCATAGGATGACATGCCGCTGCCGAAATCATCGAGTGAGAAGCTGCAGCCGGTGTCCTTGACAGCGAGTATGAAATCGGCGGCACTGGAAAGGTTGTTGATGCCCGCAGTTTCCGTGACCTCAAAGCAGAGATGTTCCACTGGTACTTGGCTGCTCCTGATTGCAGAGAGAATGTGGCTCTTGAAGTCGTCATCATTGAGGGAACGGCCAGAGAGGTTGATGGCAAAGCCCCCTGTCTCAGCCAACAACGGAGCATTTTCCCTCATCCAGTGGAAGACGGCGCGAATCACCCGGCGGTCGATGGCCGGCATCCTGTTGTAGTGTTCCGCGGCAAGGATAAATCCCTCCGGTGAAACCGGGGTGCCCTGTTCATCACACATGGCAAGCAGGATCTCGGAATGATGCGGTTTGCCGTATCCCTGTGCGGTAATGGGTACGATGGGCTGGCAGCGCAGTTCTAAAGTGTCGCTTTCCAGCGCTTCGTCGACACGCGACAGCCAGTGCAGCAGTTCCTGCTTGCGTGTCAGGGATTCGTCATCATGGCGATAGATATGAACATGGTTGTTACCTTTCTCCTGGGCGATCCGGCAGCTGGATTCCCCTGCCTGTAACAATTCCGTGATATTGGAGATGCCGGTGAAGAGCGGTACCAGGCCAATACTGAGGCTGGTGGTGAAATGTTTCCCGTCATAGATGAAGTGACAGTTAGCCGTGCTGTCCAGCAGTAATTGCAGTTTTTCCCGGGCTTCATCCACCGTACACTCTTTCAGCAGCATGGCAAAGTCGTCACCACCCAGCCGTGCCAGCAGTGCTTCCTCGTTGATGCTCTCCTGGAGCAGGGTTGTGATCTCTCTCAACAGCTGGTCACCAGCCTCGTAACCATAGCGGCTGTTGATGACATCGAATTGGTTGAGATCCAGATAACAGAGGATATGGCCGCGGCCGTTGTTATCACCGCCCTGCAGGGCCTCTCTGGTCAGTCGTTCAAATTCGCGCCGATTGAGCAGGCCGGTGAGTTGATCATGGGTGGTTTCGTGAAGCAGCTGGTGATGGAGGTTTTGCAGCATGTCATATTGGGCGCGGTCCAAGGCCGGGTCGTCCGCGTTTTCCAATATCAGCGCAGTCTGCTGGCTGAGCCGCAGTGCCAGGCCTTCCGGCGTGAGAGTGGCTTCCCGCAGTCCCTGCAGGTTGACGAATACATAGCGATCACGGTGTTTGCCGATCCAGGCCAGTCGCAGGCGTTGCGGCGGACTACCCTCTTCTCTGAACAGCAGCCATTCCCCGACTTTGAGGCGCTGTACCTTGCGTAGCCATTCCTGGGTCTCCTCCTCGACGTCGCTTTGCAACAGGCACTTGTCCTCACTCACCAACAGGTGATTTAGTCTGTCGTCTGTCATGCCGCCAGGGCTTGCCAGTTGTGGGTCGCCGAGCAGCTGCTGCTCCTGCTCGCAGGCGGAAATCAGGTCTTTGAGATTGGCGGTATAGGCCTCTTCCTGGATCTGGATCAGGTGTTCGAGTTCCTTCAAGGCCCGGGAAAACGTTTCTGAATTGGCTTCCGGCTGCTGGGCTATTTGATCCAGCAGGTGATCGATCTTGCGGTGGATGGCATTATTGCTGCCAAGGCTGTCGTTCCTCCCATAGAGTTCCAACTGGGCGATCTTGTTGACCACTTGGCGAGCAACATGGTTCTTGTCCAGGAACAGGGAATCATCCTGCAGTGCCAGTTTTAGCAGGGGGATCTCCAAGCGCTGCATCCAGCTTTTCACATTCGATGCAATCAGCATGTCCTGCAGCAGGGACTGGAAGATATTGCCGGCAACACTCATGATATTGCGTTCCCGCACTGCGATTACACCTGTGCTGCCGTTGCGTTCTGCCAGCAGCGACTGGATCGGGGTCAGATAGTCATAATCATATGTGCCATCGACTCTTTGTAAGATGCTGCTGTTTGGTAATGCACTCAAGGCATCGAGGATCTCGGTAGCGCCATACTGAGGCAGATCTGGATGAGCGGCGCTCTCATGTTCAGGTGCGGCTCCTCGCGGCCCTGAATTTTCCGGGTGGCACGTCCATGGCTGGCCGTTTTGCGCTGCCGCCTGAAGAGTCTGCTGGTGTCCCGCGTCCGTAGCACTGTGTCCGGCCTGGTTGCGGATAGCCTGTTGCAGGGTGCGTAGCTGATCCACTACCTGATACAGGTTCGGAGCCGCTATTGGGGTGCCGCTGCCCTCATTGTGTAATGCACCTGCCTCGCCTGTCTGTGGAAGGTCCTCCCGGGACTGGTCGCTTGTCCTCTGTCTCTGTATGTCCTTTTTTATGGCAGGCGGAGACGAGGCGACATATTCCAACTTTGGTAGTACTCCATGATCGATGAGGAGCTGATTCATCTGGCGGTACAATTGATTGCCCTGCCGGGTTAGAAGCTGTTTGAAGATGCTGTAGCAGAGCTGCAGTACAGGCTGCTGGAGGTCCAGCTTCTTGATGGTGGACTGAAAGGCATGGGCAAAGGCTGCTGCGCCAAAAGGGTTGTTTTCGCTGTCGATGGTGGTCTGGAAGAGTATCCCCAGGCGCTGGGCAAGTTGCGTCAGTTGTTCCAGATTTCTGGTCTCGACATGATTGATCATATCTGTGGTGGCAAGCCAGTCTTCGAAGACATCATCCTCCACCAGCGCCAGCCGCTGTTGTCTTGCCGGGTCGGATTGTTGTTCCAGGGGTTGGCAGGTAGCCGGGCCGGTGTCCAGGCGATGTTGCACTGCAAGTGAGAATTCCTCCATGAACTGATCGCCATTGTCACTCAGGATGATGAGTGCGTTGAAATGGGCATTCTTTTCTGCTGAGTCCTTGATGCTTTCGGCATTGCTGAAGATTCGTTCTCTGCAGGATTCGAGAAAGTCCCTGGCCAGCGGTATCACAGTGGAGGCTGCAAGTTCCCGGCATGAACGGATCAGGTCGTTGATGGGCAGCGAGATGGCGTCTCTCGCTGCAGTTTCCTTTGGGTTGCCGATGGCGCCGTTCTGGACAGATTGTGGATGTTGTCGAACATGTGCCAGCAGACGTTGCAGTACAGAGAGATCGGGGTCGATAAATGCGATGCCACAGTGTCTGCCGTCACTACGCACTATACGGGCCTTGAATAAAAGTTGTTCATTGCTGGCAGGGGAGGGGAATGCGCAGCGCAGCGTGATGGTCTTCCCCTTTGTTGGGAATGGCACAGTTTGTTGTGGACCCTGAACCAGATACATGCCGCCAATACAGAGATCGCGAATTTCACAGGGCAGCCCATTGTCCTGGCCGGTGCTGTAGCTGGCATGCAGATGTACGGGGTGACGCCGATAGGCACGCCGTTCTGCATGTTTCACGCTGAGCTGAGGTGCCACCTGTTTGTTGTGTGCCATTGCTTGGAAGTTGCCAGATAGATTATGACCTTATAGAGTCTATCGGCACGAACCTGGACAGCTTAAGTATGGGTTTCCTCCAATATGGCGCTTGTCTGGTGCCCTGAGAATGGTCGTCCCAGCCTTGCCGGGAGCCCGCTAGGGACTGCTGGTTTCCAGGGGATAGCCGGCCTTCTGCCATCCACTGACCCCCCCGTCCATGGCGATGGCCCGGGTGTATCCTAGGTCCCGCAGGGTCGCCGCGGCCAGGGTGGATATCTTGCCATAATCGCAATAGACCACGATTCGTTCCGTCGGGTCGGGGAGGGCATTGTTGACCATCAGTTCCAGCTGGCCACGCGCAATGTGCAGTGCACCGGGGATGTGCCCCGACTGGTAGGCCTCATGTTCACGTACATCCAGCAGTTTGATGCCGCCTTCATTGCCGTTCAGCCTGTGATTCACCTCTGCAAGAGACATGAAGGAGACTTTTTTGGCAGCCTCGCTGATCAGTTGCGAGATGGTCTTGCCACCACTGCGATTGGTGCGCAGGGCCTCAGTCAGGTGTTTGGGCATGTCCAGATCGAGGGACTGCATCTGGGCCACGAATTCATCACGCCGTTGTTTCTGGAGACGCGGGTTGTGGGCGATTTCGTGACCCAGGGTTGAGTGGGTATTGCCGCGGTAATCGTGGGCAGGATAGACCACCAAGCTGGGGTCCAGCTTGAGTATTTTGTTAAACAGACTGTCGTACAATTCTTCAGGATCGCCGGTAGGCAGATCGGTGCGTCCGGTGCCACCGATCAGCAGGGTGTCGCCGGTGAGGATGCGGTCCTGGAGCAGCAGGCAGACCGAATCCCAGGTGTGCCCAGGTGTGTGCAGGACGTTCAGGCGCAACTTGCCGACGATGATGGTTTCCCCATCGTCGACGCGAATATCAATAAAGGGGGCTGCGCTGGAGCGGTGCATGATGACTGCGCTGCCCAGTTGTTCAGCGATCTCCTGGCTGGCGGAGAAGTGATCGGCATGGGTATGGGTGTCGAAGGTGTATTGGACGTTTAGGCCATGGCGCGTGGCCAGGGCAAGGTAGCGGTCGATTTTGCTGATTTCCGGATCGACAATGATGGCGCAGCCGGTTTCCTCGCAGCCCAGCAGATAGGATAGGCAGGGGCCGCTACGGATTTGTTCGAAGATTAGCGCTGTCTGTGTCTCTTTCCCCTTGCTCGTGTTCATGGTTCAGGCATCCTTTATGTTAACAGAGTTTCCCATGGCGTCATGATAAATCCTGTTGCCATAGCGCGGCAAACATTTGTCAATGGCAAGGGGCTGGAGCAAATCTGGCGCAGTGCTACAGTTGTCTGGTTTCCGGTAACAGCAGGTAATCGGTCATTGCCGGCTGTTTTCAGGACATTGCAAGCTGGTGGTGGAGAGTGGCCCAGGGCAGGGCAGGCGTGGCGGGTGTCAGGCAGCCGACTTCTTTACCAGATTAACGATATGGCCGGCGATCTTTTCCAGTGGCAGCACACTGTCCACGCAGCCAAGTTTTACCGCCTCGCCGGGCATGCCCCAGACGATACTGGTTCTTTCATCCTGGGCGATGGTGGCAGCGCCGGCGTCATGCATTTCCTCGAGGCCCCGGGCACCGTCGTCACCCATGCCGGTGAGCAGAATTCCCAGCGCATTGGCAGCCACGTTTTGGGCCACGGAGCGGAACATGACATCCACCGAAGGCCGGTGGCGGTTGACGGGCGGGCCGTCACTGAGTCGGCAGACATAGCGCGCGCCGCTACGCTCCACCAGCAGGTGGTGGCTGCCGGGAGAGATGTAGACATGGCCGGGCAGGATCTGCTGGCCATCGGCGGCCTCGCAGACCGTCATGGCGGAGACGCCGTTCATGCGTGCCGCGAAGGGGGCGCTGAAGGCCTCGGGGATATGTTGCGAGATGACGATGCCCGGGGCATCGGCTGGCAGGCGTAGCAGGACTTCCTTGATGGCCTCGGTGCCGCCGGTGGAGGCGCCGATGGCGATAATCTTGTCGGTGGTTTTGAATGGCCGCGGGCGGTTGTTCTGTTTCAACACGGCATCGGCGGACAGTTTGGGCGCGACGCTTTTCAGTGCCAGCGGTGCTTCCAGTCCGCTGCGGATCCTGGCGCCTGCTGCCGCTTTGACCTTGGCGATGATATCCTGGCTGTAGTCGGCCAGTGAATGGGCGACATCGATTTTGGGCTTGGAGACGAAATCCACCGCGCCGATTTCCAGTGCCTGGAGAGTGATGTCCGCCCCGCGCTCCGTGAGCGAAGAGATCATGACCACCGGCATGGGATGGAGGCGCATCAGATTGCGCAGGAAGGTGAGGCCGTCCATGCGCGGCATTTCCACGTCCAGGGTCAGGACATCGGGGCGCAGTTCCTTGATTTTGTCCCGGGCCCGGTAGGGGTCTTGGGCCGTGCCTACAACCTCGATGCCGCGGTCTGAGTTGAGAATTTCCGTCAGCAGCTGACGGATGAGGGCAGAATCATCAACGACGAGCACTTTGATTTTTTTATTGTTCATGGCGTCTCCCTGTTCAGAATAAATCGACCTCACCTGAAACAGGCTGGTTGATGAGATCGTTCAGGTAATGTGTTTCGCGCTCCATGATGGTCTTATTGTGCAAGGAACGCAGTTTCTTGACGCGCGCAATGCCGCTGGCGGGAAAGAACTGGACCTTACGCGGATAGACGTCACCGACATCGGCTGCCACTACGCGCAGCTGTTCGGTAACCAGGTATTCCCGTGTGAAGGCGATATTGCGTTGGCCGATGTCGGTCATGTGTTGCAGGATCCGGCCGCCACCGAATACCTTCGCTTCCAGACGCTTGCGCTCCCCGCCATGTTTCAGGATCTCGTTGATCATCAGTTCCATGGCATAGGTGCCGTAACGGGCTGCATCGCTGACAGTGGCATCCATGCCGTCGCGAACAGCGTCTGGCAGCATGAAATGATTCATGCCGCCAATACCGGTGCCCACATCGCGGATGCACACGGCGATGCATGAGCCCAGCACTGTGACGATCATTTCGTCATTACGCGTGACATAGAACTGCCCGGGCAGGATCTTGGCGGCATAAAGATGCTGTACCTTGTCCCAGTAGCGGTTGATGTGGCTGAAACCAGGCAGCGACACTGGTGGCGCATTACATCTTCCTGCGAGCTTCTGCTTTGCTAGCGGCATGGGTAACTATCTCACCTTGCGGTAGATAGTCTGGCCGATGAGTTTGAAGCGCTCCGTCACCTTGAAGAGGGATTCGGAATGGCCGATGAAGAGGTGGGCTTTGTCGCTCAGTACATCGGCATAACGTTCGAAGAGCACTTTCTGGGTCGGCTTGTCGAAATAGATCACCACGTTGCGGCAGAAAATGAAGTCGAAAGGTCCCCGGAAGGGCCATTCCCGCAGCAGATTGAGCTGGCGGAAGCTGATCATGGATTGTAGTTCGGACGCCACCCTGACCGAGCCATTGTGCGGGCCCTTGCCCTTGAGGAACCAGCGTTTGCGGCGCTGTGCAGAGACACCTTTGAGCCGCTGCTCCTTGTAGATGCCGCTACTGGCGGTTTTCAGCACGTTAGAGTCCAGGTCAGTGGCTAGGATCTTCACGTCCCAGGATTCCCTCTCCGGAAGGTTCTCCCTGAGCACCATGGCGAGTGAATAGGGTTCCTCGCCGGTAGAGCAGCCCGCTGACCAGATGCGCAGGCGCCGGTTGCCGGCCTTCTTCTTCCTCAACATGGGGAGCAGGGTGTCTGCCAGATACTGGAAATGGTGCTCCTCTCGAAAGAAGGCTGTCAGGTTGGTAGTGATCGAGTTGGTGAAGTTGACCAGTTCGCCACTATTCTCCTGTTCCACCAGTTTGCAGTAGTCCCGGAAATTATCCAGTCCCAGGGCGCGCAGGCGGCGCGCCAGGCGGCTGTACACCATGTCCTTCTTGGCGTCGGAGAGACTGATGCCGGCATGTTGCCTGACCAACTGGCGGATACATTCGAAGTCGCCATCTGTGAAGACAAAATCACGCTGCATGTTCATGGTCCCTTGAGACATCCGTGTCCGCCCTTGCTACTCAGAACTCTTCCCATTCATCATCTTGAGCGGGGGAAGGGCCTCCTCCAGCGGCTGGTCTGCGGCGCTGCGTTTTGCCACCCGCAGACATGTGCGGCCTGGTCATGGCCGGCTGCGCGGGTGCAACGGGTTCGCTGGCCTGGGTACCGCTGCCGTTGCCGATATTGAAGAATTCCATGAGGCGCGTCAGGCTGCTGGCCTGCTCGTTCATGGATTCGCTGGCGGCTGCGGCCTCCTCCACCAGGGCGGCGTTTTGCTGGGTAACTTCATCCATTTGCATCACTGCCTTGTTGACCTGGTCGATGCCTGCCGATTGTTCCTGGCTGGCGGCGGCGATCTCGGCAATGATATCGCTGACCTTCTTCACGGCATTGACGATCTCATTGAGAGTCTCTCCGGATTCATCCACCAGATGGGTGCCTTCGTTCACCTTTTCGACGCTGTCGTTGATGAGTTGCTTGATCTCCTTGGCGGCTGCTGCGCTGCGCTGTGCGAGGTTGCGCACCTCGCCGGCCACCACGGCAAAGCCGCGTCCCTGTTCTCCGGCGCGCGCCGCCTCGACGGCGGCATTGAGAGCCAGCAGATTGGTCTGGAAGGCGATTTCATCGATCACGCTGATGATGTCGGCGATCTTCTTGCTGCTGGTGTTGATCTCCGCCATGGCCTCCACCGCGTGGCCCACCACTTCACCACCTTTTTCCGCCTGCTCGCGGGCGCTGGCAGCCAGTTGATTGGCCTGGTTGGCGTTGTCGGCATTCTGTTTCACCGTGCCGGTGAGTTCCTCCATGCTGGATGCGGTTTCTTCCAGAGAAGAGGCCTGCTCTTCGGTGCGCTGGCTCAGGTCGGTGTTGCCCTGAGCGATTTCGCCGGCGCCTGAGTTGATGGTGGTGGCAGCGGTGCGGATCTCGCCCACCATGCGCTGCAGGTTGTTGATGGAACCGTTGAGCGCATCACTCAACACGGCAAACTCGCCTTGGTATTCACCCTGCATGTTTTCGGTCAGATTGCCATCGGCCAGAGCCTGCAGCACGCGGGTGCCTTCTCTGATGGGGGATACCACGGCATCCAGCATCTGATTGATGCCGTCGCCCAGATTCTTCATGAAGCCTTCGTATTTGCTGGTGTCGAGGCGCTGTTCCAGGTCGCCCATGCTGGCCGCCACCACCAGGTTTTCGATCTGGCGTTCGGCGTCCTTCTGCTCTGTGATGTCGTACCACTCCACCATGTTCCCCATGTATTCGCCATCGGGGCCGGTGATCATGGTGGCATTGACCCGGAACTCCAGGTCGCCCACTTTGATTTCTGCACTTGCCGGCATGCGTGCCGGATCCTGGAGCAGGGCCCGCTGGTGGGCTGGGTTTTTATGAAACTGATCGATACTCTGGCCTATCAGATTATTGGGATCGAAACTCGGCCATATCTGGCGCAGTTCATCCTGACGCCTGCTGAGCATCTTTACCACCGCCGGATTGACGAAGGTGATGGTGAGGTCCTCGTCGCAGAGCATGATGTTGGTCTGGGCGCCGAGGATGGCGGACTGCAGGCGCGCCACTTCCAGTTCCTTGACGCGGCGGTCTGTCACATCGGCCCATTCCAGGGTATTGCCGATGTAATTACCGTCCAGGTCGTGCATGGCCGAGGCCCGGATGTGGAAGGTGAGCGGGCCGACCTGGATGTCCGTTTCATAAGGCAGGTTTGAAGGATCATCCAGCAGCCGGCGCTGGTGTGACGGGTTTTTGTGAAACATGTCGATGCAGCTGCCGACGATCCTGTCGGCATCGAATCCCGGATAGATGGCGCGCAGTGCCTCGGCGTGCTTGCTGAGCAGTTTCCGGGTCTCCTCATTGGTATAGGTAATCTTCAGATCGCGGTCGATGGTCATCATGGCGGTCTGGGCGCCGTCGATGGCGCGCTGCAGGCGGAAGGCCTCTTCCTCCTTGGCGCGCTGCTCGGTGACATCGTTCCATTGCACCACGTAGCCGATACGATTGCCCCGGCTGTCGATGAGGACTCGGGTCTCGTGTTCGAAGACGAAGTGTCCGGGGGTGATCTTGCCGCTGCGGGCCTCGCCGGGACGCAGGCTATCCAAGATCCGCTTGATGGCTGCCGGGTCCTTGTGGTAGCGGTGGATGCTGCCGCCGATCACTTCGTCCACCCTGAAGCCGGGCAGGTAAGTGGCCAGTTCATCCTCCACCTCGCCGAGGATCTCGCGGGTACGCCTGTTGAGGAAGACGATATTCTCATCGGCATCGGCGATCATGATGTTGATGGGCGCATGTTCCAATATATCCTTGAGGACATCCAGGTCGTCGGTAACCGGCAGGTTGTCCAGGGTGGTATTGCGTGCTTTCTTGGTCTTGGCCATGTTCGTGCTCTCCTTCCTCTTGTATCCTTTCACCATTGTTGTTGCCACCATATTCAGGGCCGCGCTCCAGCTGTCGTTGACTTCCTGGGTCCAGGCGGGGCCGGCGAATTCCTTCATCACATCGAGCAGTGTTTCGGCCACAGCACCGTAGTGTGCCGGCTCTGCACCATATTGCTCGTGGCGCGCTCCCAGTTCCTTGAGGATTTTCTGCAGCTGACGGGGCTTCCTGATATGGTTGACCACGACGTTCAGCGCGGCCACCAGTTTTTTGCGCTGCTCGGCCATGGAGGTCTTGCCGAACAGGGGTTTGACTGCCGGGTAGCGCTTGAACAGTTCGCGGTAGAACTTCCTGGCCAGTGCATCGGCATGGGGTGCCAGCATCTGGAAGGTTTCCTCGATCAGATCTGCATTGGGCCTCTGGGAGGCGCTGCTTTTCGTGGCGCTTGCTTTCATGTCGTGTATTCCCGATTGATGTTTGACAGTTGTTGATATCTATTCGTCAGCCATGCCAGGCAAAGCCGGCAAAGATCTGTTCCACGAGTTTCCGGTCTGATTCGGCTATGGTTCTGTTGCCAGGGACAGATGGTAGCGAGATGCTGCCTGCCGGTTTTCTGGTGGCGACGAACAGCTGGTGCCAGCCGACCCGCATCCCCGTCTGTTTCTTGATATCAGGCATAAGAGATGCTCCCTGGCTGGCCTAATGAGTCTGGTCGCTCATTTCCGGAACGATCGAAGTGTTGAGCAATTTATCGATGTTGAGGACGATCACCATTTTTTCGTCCACTGTCGTCAAGCCCTCGACAAATTCAATATCGATATCGCCGAAATCCGGAGGTGGTTTCATCTCGTCCATGGTGATGTTGTAGACATCGGAGACTGCGTCCACCACGATGCCAATGGTGCGTTCCTTGTCTTCTGAGGTGACCTTGAGGACGATGACCACGGTGGTTGCACCATAGGAAATGCTTTGCAAATTGAAGCGCTGCCGCAGATCGATAATGGGGACGATGGCGCCGCGCAGATTGATGACCCCTTTGATGTATTCAGGGGTATTGGGGATCGGTGTGACACGGTCCCATCCCTTGATCTCCTGGACGCGCAGAATATCGACACCATACTCTTCACTGCCAAGGATAAAGGTCAGAAACTGATTGGCATTGTTGCTGTTCTCCTTGGTTGTTTCCAGGTCTGCAAGTTCAGGTGTGCTGCTCATACCATTCTCCTTTAAGCCACTGCACGTTCTTTGAATTCTGATTCACCGGATGGCGGCTTGCGGCTCAGTTGCACCAGCCCCTCCACGTCTAGAATCAGTGCGACGGTGCCGTTGCCGAGGATTGTGGCCCCGGAAATGCCGGCGATGCGCTGAAAGTTGGTCTCCAGGCTCTTGATGACCACCTGCTGTTGTCCCAGCAGGTCATCGACAAACAGCCCCGCTTTCTGTCCGTCGCCTTCGATGACCACCAGCAGACCATCGTCGACCTGCTTCGCTTCGCTGTCGATCTGGAAGACCTCATGGGTATGCAGGATCGGGATGTATTCCTCGCGCAGTTTATAGACTTCGGATTTCCCGGCGATGGAATTGACATTGTCAGGCCTGATCTGCAGGGACTCGACGATGGATACCAGTGGTATGATGAAGGTCTCACTACCGATCTTGACCAGCTGGCCATCGAGAATCGCCAGGGTCAGGGGCAGGCGGATGGTGAAGGTGGTGCCTTCTCCTTCACGGGAGGAAGTTTCGATGTTGCCCCCCAGTTCACGGATGTTGCGCCGCACTACATCCATGCCCACGCCGCGTCCGGAGACGTCGCTGAGGCTCTCGGCAGTGGAGAAGCCGGGCTGAAAAATCAAGTCGTAGATCTTGTCATCGGCCAGCTGGGCATCGTCGTCGATGACGCCCTGCTCGCGCGCCTTGGCGATGATTTTCTGTTTATCGAATCCGGCTCCGTCATCGCTGATTTCAATGACGATATTGCCGCCCTTGTGGTAGGCGTTGAGGTGGACGGTGCCGGTCTCAGGTTTGCCCATTGCGCTGCGCACTTCCGGTGCCTCGATACCATGATCGATGGAATTGCGGATCAGGTGCACCAGGGGATCACCGATCTTCTCCATGACTGTCTTGTCCAGTTCCGTCTGTTCGCCAGACATGATCAGGTTGATTTTCTTGCCCAGCTGCTGGCTCAAGTCGTGGACCATGCGCGGGAAGCGGCTGAACACGAAGCTGATGGGCAGCATGCGGATGCGCATCACGCTTTCCTGTAGCTCACGAGTATTGCGCTCCAGTAGTGCCAGACCTTCACGTAATTGTTCAAGGCGGTTGACGTCGAAATCATCAAAGCCACCATCCAGGTTGCCCATCATGGACTGGGTGATGACCAACTCTCCCACCATATTGATGAGATTGTCCACTTTATCGATACTGACGCGGATCGATCCACTCTCCGTGGCAACCGGCTTCTTCGCGGCTGCAGCCTTTTGTGTTTGCATCGCGGCCTGTGACGCTGGCCCATGGTCGCCGCTGTTTTCCGCTGCTAGCTGTGACGATGGCCGGGCGTGGATGGTCAGGTCGCAATCGTCCTCGACCCATTCAAAAATTTCTCGGATGGCATGTTCATCCACGGGGCTGATGAGTTTCAGTTCCCAGCTGAGATGGCATTGTTCCGGGTTCAGGTCGGGTAGCTGCGGCAGCCGGGAAATATCCGCGCTCACCTCCAGGGTGCCCATGGTGGACAGTTCACGAAACAGCAGCGCCGGATCGTTACCGCTTTGCAGCAGTTGGGGCTGGGGGCAGAAGCTGATCAGCCACTCACCGCTGTCGCCGGATGCAGCAGACCCGTCGTCCGGCGTGCCTGCGCTGTCGCCAGTAGCCGCTGTGTCCTTGCCCAGCAATGCTTCCATCTCTGCCTGGACCTGGGCGACCTGTTGTTCATCCACCGCCGTGCTGTCACGCTGCGCGGCGATCAGTTCGCGCAGACAATCCACTGCCTTGAGCAGGACATCGACGCTCTCCTGTGTCACCTGGCGGTGCCCGGCACGCATTTCATCCAGCAGGGTTTCCATGGCGTGGGTGAAGGATGCCACCGCTGTGAAGCCGAAGGTTGCGCTGCCGCCCTTGATGGAGTGTGCGGCGCGGAAAATGGCGTTGATGGTCTCCTCGTCGACAGTGCCGCAATCGAGATTGAGCAGGCCCGACTCCATGACGTCCAGACCTTCAAAGCTTTCCTCGAAGAATGTCTGATGAAACTGGCTGATGTCTATGGACATAGTGCGACCTATCCCAATACCTTATTGATGGTGGCGATCAGCTGATCCGGGTTGAAGGGCTTGACCAGCCACCCTGTCGCCCCGGCCTCCTTGCCTTGCTGCTTTTTTTCCGGCGCCGATTCCGTGGTCAACATCAGAATCGGCGTGAACTTGTAGGCAGGGAGGGTGCGTAGTTCGCGGATCAGCGTGATGCCGTCCATTTTCGGCATGTTGACATCGGTGATCACCAGATTGACATTTTTATTTTTCGCCAATGCCAGCGCATCCTCGCCATCCACCGCCTCGACAACATCGTGGCCGGCGTTTTTCAGTGCGAATGCAACCATCTGTCTCATGGATGCAGAGTCATCGACTGCAAGAATACTTGCCATAGTCAGCCTCCTTCATTCCTGGCCACCCGTGGCGGCCTGATTTCGCCTTATTGAGGCGGAAGTTCCAGTAAAACCTCCACGCCCAGCAACGCCGCAGTGGCGTACAGCGCTGGAGGAATGTTGCGCCACTGAAAGGGGATATCATTCTGCTTGCTGTAGTTGATGAAACTGCAGAGTAGTTGGACACCGGCCGTGTCGATACGCTCCGGGTCGGCAAGATCGAGAACGATGGCTTGCTTATGCTGGCATGCGATGATCAGCTTTTCGTGCAGTTCGTTGGTAGTGCTAATACTGAGCAGCCCGCCGCAACGGATGATGTTGTCCGGTTCTTGGCGGACTTCCGTACTTGAAGTCTTATCCGGATGATGCGTATGATTTGTCATGTGCTCCGTCCCCATGTTGCCTGCCCGTCCTGGGCGCCTCCTCCAATACAGTGTCTATCGTCGTTCTGATATGAAACTTTAACTCCCAGTTACAGAGTCAGGAAAAGTCGCTGCGATGACTGGGCCGGAGTGATTGGCGCCCCTCGCCGGGTAACTCTGTTCCAGGGGGAAGGGGGCATAGTAGCTATGCAGGGTTGAGGCAGATCTTGCTTAGGCCTTGGCAATGGGTGTGGTGCCTGTGGCCTTGGTGGGTTTTCCCTGCTGGTCATAGGACAGTTCCTCCTCCCCGAATTGGCCGCGCAGGATGTTGAGTGCCTGTTGCAGCTGATGCTGGCGGGCATAGATCATGCGGCCGTTGGTTTCGTTCTGCTGCTGGCAGGCCTTGAGGGCATTCAGGAACTCGCCCCACTGTTGTGGCAAGGCGATGCACCTTTCACTGCCCTGACTGAGAAAGGTGGCCGTGCCCTGCTCATCATCTGTCAGGCCGGCTGCCTGCAGCATTGTGGCACGCTGCTGGTCGATGGTTTCCAGGGCGGCGATTTTTTCCTTCTTTTGCTGCGCCAGCGCCAAGAACGTATCCAGGTCATCATCCCGCAGGGCACTGTTCTCTTGTTGCAATAGAGTCAGCAGTTCATGCGCCGAACGAATGCCATTTCGTATCAGCTGCAGGAAACCGTCCATGCTATGGGGGCTCATGGCTCAGGCGCCTTCTGCCAGAGCGCTTTCAAAGGCGATCATTTTTTCCGCTACCCGCATGGGGTCGATCTCATAGTCGCCTGCCACAATAGCCTGACGGATGGATTCTACACGTTGGCTGTCGATTGCCGGCTGTTGCGAGATACGCTCACTTAGTTTCTGCATCAGCGCTGCGGTATCCGTCAGGCTGACCTTGTCCTGTTGTCCGTCGCCCCCGGTGGTGTTGCGGGCAGCGGCCGCGTCCTGTTGTGACTTCTGTACAGTGGCGCTGCCGTCGCTGGTATTGCGCAACTGGGAGGGTGACTGGCCGTTGATTTCGATAGGCATGATAGTTGTCTCCTGTTCATTCCAAATTTTGAGTTTGGTGGAAAAATTTCTGTTGTCTTTCGCTGCAGTTATTAAAGGCGCACCTTGATGAGCCCCGGTGCAACGACTTCTCCTTCGACGATACGCCGACTTTTGATGTTTTTCACTTTGATCAGGTCCCCCGCGCTGCCATCCATCAGGGCCTTGCCCTTCATGCGTATCTCAAAGCCGCCTGATACTGCGAGTATGGTGACCCCCTCGCCGCGCTGGATCAGTTTCGGATTGCTGATGATCTGGGGGTTGATGACTCTGCCCGCCATGACGGCTTGTCTCAAGACCTTACCGATCAGTCTTTGCTGGTCGGTAAAATAACCGCGGTTCAGAGTGGCCAGGTCGAATTCGCTGTAGTCCAGGTCGCTGCTCTGGATGCGGCTGCCACGGGGCAGAGGGTGGCTGGCGACGAGGACGCGGCCAATGAGTTCGATCCTGGCCGGTACATAGAGTTTCCACGGCTTGCCATCGGAGCAGCTGACGCCGATGGTGGTGTTGCCTTGCAGGCGCCCGCCCGGGGGCAGGAAGGTATGCAGCGTCTGCCCACAACGTGGCAGATGGAGCCGCTGGTCCAGGGTCCCGATGGTGACCTTGACCCTGCCCCGGGTAGGCTGGACTTGGGACAGGACAAAGTCCCTCACGGCCTCACGGATGGTATCCAGAGGTTGATAGTTATTCCCCTGGGCGCTGAGAGGCAGCAAGGCCAACAGGCAGATGATGAGTTTTTGTCCAGTCATGACGATGTATCAGGTATCCGAAGGTTGCATGCTTCATTGTCTGCGTTTAGGTGATACAAGATTCATGCCATTGTTTTGGGAGGCAGGGTTGCAGTTATAGGCGTCTCTTTAATCCCTTCTTATTTCCTTCTTCTCATGGCGGTAAATGCCGGCACGAGAATTGATCAGAGATTTCTTAAGATTTGATTTCAGGCGTCGATATGATTTCTGGAGCCTGTGCGGCGCGCCTGACAGACAGCATCGGGGGAAGAAAACATGACTAGCGTAATGGATGGCGTCAACCGCTTGACGCAGCTGGCCGGTCACAACCGAATGGAACTGCTGATGTTTCATCTGGGAGACCAGCAGCGTTTTGGCATCAACGTCTTCAAGGTCCAGGAAGTGATTCACTGTCCACAGTTGACACGCATTCCCCAGTCCAATCACTTGGTGCGGGGGATAGCGGATATTCGTGGCAAGACCATCTCCGTCATCGATCTCGCCAGGGTGGTAGGCAAGAAAGGTATGGAGAATCCCGAGGAGGGGTTCATTGTGGTAACGGAATACAACAATTCTGTACAGGGTTATCTGGTGAGTGGTGTGGATCGCATCATCAACATGAACTGGGAGGAGATCCTGCCACCACCGCGGGGCATGACCAGCGCCTGTTATCTGACCGCCGTGACCCGGGTGGATGAGAAATTTGTCGGCATCATCGATGTGGAGAAAATCCTTGCCGATCTGATGCCCACCCCCATGGCAATCTCCAATGAGTTGGCGGCCGACACCCAGGCGCTGACACTGGAAAGCATGCATATCCTGGTAAGCGACGACTCTGCCGTGGCCCGCAAGCAGATATCCCGCCCCCTGGAACAGGTGGGAATCAAGTACGTGTTGACAAAAAATGGCAGAGAGGCCCTGGAAGTGTTGCAGGATTGGGCCGCCAGGGAACCTGACAAGATCGCCAATCTCCTCATGGTGATTTCCGATATCGAGATGCCAGAGATGGATGGCTACACACTCACTTCTGAAATCAGAAAGGACAGCCGCCTGGCCGGGCTCTATGTGCTGCTGCACAGCTCACTGAGTGGCGTGTTCAACAAGGCCATGGTGGACAAGGTGGGCGCCAATCATTTTATTGCCAAATATGACCCGGAACTCTTGACAGGGACCGTTCTCGAGCGCATGAAACAACTGGATCTCGCGCCGACGGCGGAATAATGAATCTTTTTGCCGGTGGGCGTCAGTATTTGCCACTACTCTTGTAGGTAGTGCAGTCGCAGGCGCCTCACCGTCTGGACAATAATAATAGATATTATGATCCGACACCCCACATGAAGACAGCAGGTTTGGCAGCACAACAGCAGATCAGTCAGCAGGATTACGAAGTAATTCGTGACTTTCTGGAGCAGGCCTGCGGGATCGTGCTGGGTGACAACAAGCATTACCTTGTCAGCAGCCGCCTCGGTCGCCTGCTGAAAGAGCATGGACTTACATCCCTGGGGGAGCTTGTGACCTTGTTGAAGCGGCGCGGTGATCCACGCCTCCAGGCGCGTGTCATCGACGCCATGACCACCAACGAGACCTCATGGTTCCGAGACGGATATCCCTTTGAAATATTAAAGAATACCATCCTCCCGGCCTTGGCCAGCCAGGGTGTCCGCAATGCGCGCATCTGGTCTGCCGCCTGTTCCTCGGGGCAGGAACCCTTTTCCATTAGCATGGTGATCCATGAATTCCTCCGTGGCCGTCCCGGGGCCCTGCCGGGCATCCAGGTGATTGCCACCGACATATCGCCCACAGTCCTGAAAGGGGCACAGGAGGGGCTGTTCGACGAGTTGTCCCTGAGCCGCGGGCTCTCCCCCGAACTGAGAAAGCGCTATTTTGAAGCCACCGACGGCTTGTGGCGTATTAATGCCGCCATCCGCGAGCGGGTGGTATTCAAGGAAATCAATCTGTTGCAGAGCTTTGCCGCCTTGGGGAAATTCGATTGCATCTTTTGCCGCAATGTTCTGATCTACTTTTCCGGTGAGGTCAAGAAAGACATCCTGGCACGCATGACCGGGGCCCTGCGGCCGGGCGGTTACCTGTTCCTCGGTGGTTCGGAATCATTTGCCGCTTCCGGTGAGAATTTCGACACCGTGCGCTGTACCCGTGGCCATGTCTACAGGCTGAAGATGGAAGGGAAAGATATTAGATAACAAGATACCAGGGGTTGAGGGGTGCTGGCACGCCCAGTGATGGGGGGTACAGGCCCATCTACTCATCACCCATCACCCATCAC
>CAYRLE010000017.1:26084-37730 GCA_964425105.1 uncultured Gammaproteobacteria bacterium
CATCACCCATCACCCATCACTCATTACCTAACTCATCACCCCACCAATCTTTGCCGGCAACGGTTGAACCTTGCCGTTGCTTCCCGTCATTTCCTGCCGCTACCACGCCAAGGCCTTGATTGTGCGATGTCTGGATCCTTGGCACAGGGATTGCTACATCTCCTGCAGGTCAAAGCAGCAAAGCGGAGTCAGGACCATGAATATAGACAAGGCATTCGGCATTCACGCTACGGCGCTGGAGTTGCGCGCCCGCCGTGCCCAAGTGCTGGCAACCAATCTGGCCAATGCGGACACACCCAATTACAAGGCCAGGGATCTGGATTTCAAGTCTGCCTTGAAAGCGGCTGCGGGTGAGCCGGCCACCACGCTGCGAACCACCAGTAAGCGCCATCTCGATGCTGCCCAGCAGGGGGGGCGGGTGGAGATGCGCTACCGTACACCTACCCAGCCGTCTGCCGACGGCAATACCGTGGATACCCAGCGTGAACAAGCGGCCTTCACCGAGAATGCCATTCAATATCAGGTCAGCCTGACCTTTCTGAGCGGCACCATCAAGTCGCTGATGTCAGCCATCAAGGGAGAATAGTCATGTCCTTGTTCAGCATCTTCGATATCGCAGGTTCTGCCATGAGTGCCCAGTCGGTGCGCCTCAACACCACGGCCAGCAATCTGGCCAACAGCGAAGCGGTGAGCGGCAGTGAGGCGGGTGCCTATCGCTCACGTCAGCCGGTGTTCGCCACCATGGTCGACAATCTCAACCGCGAGGCGGCCGGGGTCCGGGTAACCGCCATCGTGGAAGACAATTCGCCGGTGCACAAGGAATATGCCCCCGACAATCCCCTCGCCGATGACGAGGGCTATATCTACAAATCCAACGTCAATGCCGTGGAAGAAATGGCGAACATGATTTCCGCCTCACGCTCCTACCAGAACAGCGTGGAAGTGCTGAACACTTCCAAGCAGTTGCTGATGAGCACCCTGCGGTTGGGACAATAGGCGCGTTCGCTGAAGGAGTGAATTCATGAATACCATCGACAACAAGGTCCTGGAAAACCTCAATCTGAGCCGTCCCCAGGAGAAGCAAGGCGCCAAGGACAAACTGGGGCAGGAAGGGTTTCTCGAATTGATGACGGCACAACTGAATAACCAGGATCCCCTCAAGCCCATGCAGAGCGGCGAGTTTTTCACCCAGATCGCCCAGTTCAGCTCGGTGTCGGGGATGCAGGAACTGCAGAACAGTTTCCAGCAGGTGGCTTCCGCCATGTTCTCCAGCCAGGTGCTGCAGGCCTCGGCCATGATCGGGCGCTCGGTGCTGGTGCCGGGAGAGGAGGCCAGGCTGGCCGCGGGGGGCGCAGTGGAGGGCCTCGCTGAGTTGCCCGCCAGCACCGCTAATCTGCGGGTGGGGGTGTTCGATGGCAATGGCCAGCTGGTGAGGAATATGGATCTCGGTCAGCAGCCGGGTGGTGATATCGCCTTCAGCTGGGATGGCCGGGGTGACGATGGCGAGTTATTGCCCGCCGGCAACTATTACCTCAAGGCCGCCGCCCAGTATGAGGGCAACAGCGTCGCCCTCAAGACTTTCGTCGCCGCTCAGGTGGAGAGCGTGGCGGTGGGCGGCAATGGCCAGGGGGTCACACTGAATCTGGCGGGGCAGGGCGGTATCGACCTGTCCACTATCAAGCGGGTCATGTAACTACTAGTTAAGGTTTCCAGAGGAGAAGCGATATGCCATTTCGTACTGCATTGAGTGGATTGAACGCGGCATCGGCCGAACTGCGCGTGATCGGTAACAACGTGGCCAATTCCAGCACCACCGGTTTCAAGAAGTCGCGGGTGCAATTTGCCGATATCTTTGCCACCGCTAATCTGGGCGCCTCGTCCAATGCCATCGGCAGCGGTGTGCGCATCGCCGATATCGCCCAGCAGTTTTCCCAGGGCAATGTCTCGTTCACCGACAACAACCTGGATCTTGCCATCAGCGGCCAGGGTTTTTTCCGTCTCAGCGACAACGGTACTTCGGTCTACACCCGCGCCGGCTCCTTTGGCGTGGACCGCAGCGGATATCTGGTCAACAGCCAGGATCAGCGCCTCACGGGATTTCTTGCCGACAGCGTCGGCAATATTACCGGCGCCCTGGGAGACATCCAGCTGGATACTTCCGACATTGCGCCCCAGCCTACCTCCCGTGTCGATCTGGGGCTCAATCTCGATGCCTCGGCATCCATTCCTGCCGCACCGGTGACCACTTCCACGGTTGCCCTGGGCAGCAGTGGCGCCTCGCCGGTGCTGGACAGCGGCGATTCACCCGTTACTGTGGGCCCCATCAACCTGGTGGACACCTACGGGCAGCAGATAACGGGTGCCCAGTTGCAGTTTACCAATACCGGCGGCAATGATTGGGATGTCACCATCACCGGGGCCGGCGGCACTGTCTCCACAGCCTCCATGACCGTGGGCACCACCAGCACGGTGACCCTGAACTGGGATCCGGACGGCGCGGGGGCCCAGAACAGCACGCCCATCACCATCGATGTCACGACAGTGGGGCAGGTCAGTGGTGGCGGCGGCACCGATCTCACCGCCAGCGCCAACGGGGCGCTGCAGGGAGTGTTCGATGTCAGCGATGCCTCTACCTATAACAATTCCACGTCCCTGACGGTTTACGATTCTCTGGGGGCCTCTCATCTCGCCACGCTCTATTACCGCAAGACCGGCATCCCCAATCAGTGGGAGAGTTATTTCTACTTTGACGGCACACGCGTCGCTGGTGCCCAGGCCAATGGCTCGGACCTGCTGGAGTTTTCCCCCGGCGGGAGCCTCTCTGCTATCAATGGGGTGGCCACGCCCCCATCCTCTTTCACTACCACGTCATTCAACCCGGGTGGCGGTGCCTCTACCATGTCCCTGGCCATGGACTATTCCAGTGTCAGCCAGTACGGCGGCGGCTTCAATGTCAATTCCCTGCGCCAGGATGGCTACGCCACTGGCCGTCTCAGCGGAATCGATATCGATGATTCCGGCGTAATCCTGGCCCGTTTCACCAATGGCCAGTCGCGCACCTTGGCACAGATCGCCCTGGCCAATTTCAGCAATTCCCAGGGCCTGACCCAGATGGGGGACCTCAACTGGGCGGAAAGCTTTGAGTCGGGGGCTGCCCTGGTGGGGGCTCCGGGCAGTTCCAGCCTGGGATTGATCCAATCCGGCGCCCTGGAGGGGTCCAATGTGGATCTGACCGAGCAACTGGTCAACATGATCACCGCGCAGCGGAATTTCCAGGCCAATGCCCAGGTCATCTCCACCGCCGACACCATCACCCAGGCGATTATCAATATCCGTTAAGGCCGAGGCCTGAGGAGTAGCCAATCATGGATCGCATGTTGTACGTCGCCATGGCAGGCGCCAAGCAGATGATGCTGGCCCAGGCCGTTAACACCAACAACCTCGTGAATGCCAACACCACAGGATTCCGCGAGGACCTCGCCCTGTTCGACAGCAAACCCTTGCCGGGCCAGGGTTTGCCGAGCAGGATCTATGCCCAGGCCGAGCACAAGGGCGTGAATCTTGCATCGGGTCCCATGGTGGAGACCGGGCGCGACCTGGATGTCGCCATCCAGGGCAAGGGCTGGATCGCGGTGCAGGATGCCGAGGGCGGAGAGGCCTATACCCGCGCCGGCAATCTCAAGATTACCGCCTTGGGTGGGCTGGTGACGGCCGACGGACTACCGGTGCTGGGCAACAGCGGCGTGTCTATCGCCATTCCGCCCGCCGCCAAGGTGGAGATCGGGCGCGACGGCACCATCACCATCCAGCCGCCGGGGCAGAGTCCCCAGGCCCTGGCCGTGGTGGACCGCATCAAGCTGGTCAATCCCGATGAGGGCCTGCTCTATAAGGACGGCAATGGGCTAATCCGCCTGCGCGATGGCAGCATCGCCGAGACCGATGCCGGCGTGACTTTGGAGGCGGGTAAGTTGGAAATGGGCAACGTCAATGCCGTCGAGGCCATGGTGAACATGATCTCCCTGTCACGGCAGTTCGAGATGAGCATCAAAATGATGAACATCGCCAAGGAAAACGACAGCGCTTCGGCGCAATTGATGCGCATTACCTGAAGTACAACGAAGTAAAAGAGGAATGACACCATGAGCCAAGCACTATGGATCGCCAAGACGGGGCTGGAAGCCATGCAGACCAAGATGGCCGTAATCACCAACAACCTGGCCAACGTCAATACTGCCGGCTACAAGCGCGGCCGCCCCGTATTTGCGGACCTGCTCTATCAGAACGTGCGCCAGGTGGGTGCCCAGTCATCGCAGAATGCGCTCCTGCCCACGGGCCTCAGCCTCGGCACCGGCGTCAAGACCGTGGCCACGGAGAAGGTCTTTACCCAGGGCAATGTCATGGAGACCGGCAATCCACTGGATCTTGCCGTGCAGGGCAAGGGCTTCTTCCAGATCCTGATGCCGGATGGCACCATGTCCTACAGCAGAAACGGCAGCTTCCACCTCAATGAGCAGGGGCAGATGGTGACTTCCAGCGGCCTGGTGCTGCAGCCCGCCATCACCATTCCCTCCGATGCCCAGAACATCACTGTCGGCACCGATGGTTCGGTGAGCGTCACCCTTCCGGGCAGTGCCACGCCCAGCCAGGTGGGCACCATCCAACTGGCGAATTTCGTCAATGCCAGCGGCCTGCAGCCCATCGGTGACAACCTCTATCTGGAGTCGGCCGCCAGCGGCACGCCGCAGAGCGGCAACGCCGGGCAGAACGGCCTGGGCACCATGCTGCAGGGCTCCCTGGAGACCTCCAATGTCAATGTGGTGGAATCCCTGGTCAACATGATCGAGACCCAGCGCAGTTACGAGATGGTGTCCAAGGCCATCCAGGCCACCGACCGGATGCTCGAATACGTCAACAACAATATCTGATGCCGGGGTTGCCCAGCCATGAAGCTACAAACACTCATCCCCTTGCTGCTGACGGCGCTGCTGTTGCCGGGCTGCGCCACCATGGCGCCCCAGGAACAGCCGCCACTGGTGGACTATGGCGCCTTGCCGCTGCCACCGCAGCATGCCAACAATGGTTCCATCTATCAGGCTGGTTACAGCACGGCATTGTTCGAGGATGTGCGTGCCCACCGCGTGGGCGATATCCTGACGGTGATCCTGACGGAAGAGACCAAGGCGAGCAAGAGCGCCAGCACATCGGTCTCCAAGGAGAACACCACCGACGTGCAGAATCCCACCCTGTTCGGCAAGGCCCTGTCGTTGGGCTCCATCACCGACAAGAAACTGCCCAGTCTCGAACAGCAACTCAGTTCATCCAAGGAGTTCGCCGGCAGCGGCAAGAGCGATCAGAGCAATAAACTCACCGGCAGCATCCAGGTGATCGTCGTCGAGGCGCTGCCCAACCATTATCTGCGCATTGCCGGTGAGAAGACCCTTACCATCAACCAGGGTGACGAGCGGGTGCGGCTGACGGGCATCGTCAGGCCCCAGGATATCCGCGTGGACAATTCCATTCCCTCCACCCGGGTCGCCAATGCCATGATTACCTACAGCGGCTCGGGCATGGTGGCGGATGCCAACGACATGGGCTGGCTGGCCAGATTCTTCAACAGCAAGTGGTTCCCCTTCTGAACGCAGGCAGCGCAAAGAGAGAAACGAGATGAAAAGCATGGCCCAATCGTTGTATAAGCTGACCCTGTTCCTGGTCTTGTCCCTGGCCCTGCTGGGCGGCGCCCATGGCGAGCGCATCAAGGACATCGCCAACGTGGCCGGGGTGCGCAGCAACCAGCTGGTGGGCTACGGGCTGGTGGTGGGACTGGACGGCACCGGCGACCAGACCACCCAGGTGCCCTTCGTGACCCAGTCACTGCGCAATCTGCTGATCCAGTACGGGATCAACATCCCGGACAACGTCAATCCCCAGTTGAAGAATGTGGCGGGCGTCATCGTCCATGCGGAACTGCCGCCCTTCGCCAAGCCCGGGCAGACCATCGACGTGACGGTGTCCTCCATCGGCAATTCCAAGAGCCTGCGCGGCGGCAGCTTGCTGATGACGCCGCTCAAGGGGGCCGACGGCCAGGTCTATGCCCTGGCTCAGGGCAATCTGGTGGTGGGCGGCTTCGGCGCCTCGGGCAGCGACGGCTCCAAGATCTCCATCAACATCCCCAGCGTGGGACGAGTGCCCAACGGCGCCATCATCGAGCGCGGGGCGCCCACTCCCCTGGGCGATGAAGACTCCATCGTCTTCAATCTGCGCAATTCCGATTTCACTACCGCCAAGCGTATCGCCGATGCCATCAATACCGCCATCGGCAAGGGCACGGCCCTGCCCGTGGATGCCTCTTCGGTGCGCGTCAATGCGCCCCGTTCCCGCGCCCAGCGTGTGGTGTTCGTCTCCCTGCTGGAGAACCTCACACTGGAGCCGGGTACGGCTTCGGCGCGGGTGATCATCAATTCGCGCACCGGCACCGTGGTGATCGGCCAGCATGTGCGGGTCACGGCAGCGGCCGTCGCCCATGGCAGCCTCACGGTGACCATCAGCGAGCGCCAGCAGGTGAGCCAGCCCGGCGCCCTGTCTGGTGGTTCCACGGTGGTGGTGCCCACTTCGGACATCCAGGTGGAACAGGCCCAGAGCCGCATGTTCCTCTTCGAGCCCGGCGTCTCCCTCAACGAGATCGTCAGGGCGGTGAACCAGGTGGGGGCGGCGCCCGGCGATCTGGTGGCCATTCTCGAGGCGCTCAAAGAGGCCGGTGCGCTGCGCGCCGAGCTGATTGTCATCTGAGCCATGATCAGCCAACTGTCAACGGCTTCGGTCTATACCGACTTCCAGGGCCTGGCAGAACTGCGCACGGCGGCGCGTGAGGAATCGCCCGCGGCCCTGCGCGCAGTGGCCAAGGAATTCGAGGCCATTTTCATGCAAATGATGTTGAAGAGCATGCGTTCCGCCAATCTCGGCGAGGGCATCTTCGACAGCGAGCAGAGCGGTTTCTATCGGGAGATGTTCGACAAACAGATTGCCATCGATCTGGCGCAGCGCCAGGGCGTGGGGCTGGCGGACGTGCTGGTGCGCCAGTTGAGCCGTGGCGGCAGCGCCGCTGCCCCAGGCGCCGGCGCAACGCTGGCTAGCGGGGAGGCTGCTGGTGCGCCCTTTGCGTCGCCGCAGGATTTCATCGCCCGCCTGCAAGGACCCGCACAGGCAACTGCAAAGCGTCTGGGTGTGGCGCCCGAGGTGTTGCTGGCCCAGGCGGCGCTGGAAAGCGGTTGGGGTCGGCAGGTCATGCGCGCTCCCGACGGCGCCAGCAGTCACAACCTATTCGGCATCAAGGCCGGTCCCGACTGGCAGGGCGGGCGGGTCACGGCCACCACCCTGGAATACCGCGACGGCGTGGCGCGCAAGGAGCAGGCCGTGTTCCGCGCCTATGATTCCTTTGCCGCAAGTTTCGAGGACTATGCCGATTTTCTACAGGGCAATCCGCGTTACCGGGAGGCCCTGAGCCAGGCCGACGATCCCCGTGCCTACCTGCAGTCCCTGCAGGATGCCGGTTATGCCACCGACCCGGGTTACGCGGAGAAGATCGGCGCCATCCTGGAGCGGGCGGTGCTGGCTGCCCGGACCGGTGAGCGCAGCGTTTCATGATGGAAAATCCCCGCATGCCAACTTTGCCTGGCCAGACAACAATAATTCCCCCTCCTTTTCTAAAGGGGGGCAGGGGGGGATTTCCGCCCCATGACAGAGGAGCTGTGCCATGGGACTCCTGAGTACAGGTATTTCCGGTCTGCTGACCACCCAGCGTGCCCTCGCGGTCACCTCGCAGAATATCGCCAACGTCAATACCGAGGGCTACAGCCGTCAGCGGGTGGAGTTGAGCAGCCGCGCCCCCCAGGCGCTGGGCGAGGGCTTCGTGGGACGGGGCGTCTATGTCGCCAATATCGAGCGCGTCTACGATGAGTTCATCACCCAGCAGATCCGCACCAATACGGCGGGTTTCAATCAGGCCCAGCAGTTCTATTCCCTGGCCAGCCAGGTGGACAATCTGCTGGCCGATCCCCAGGCGGGACTGCTGCCCACTCTGGGCGGTTTCTTCGATGCCGTGCAGGCGGTGGCCAACGATCCCACCTCCAGTGCGGCGCGCCAGGTGCTGCTCAGCGACTCCCGCAGTCTTCAGGACCGTTTCCAGTTTCTCAACCAGCGCCTGGATTCCCTGCAGGAAAGCGTCAACGCCGGTCTGCGCAACACGGTAGTGGAGGTCAACAGCATCACCGACGCCATCGCCAGCGTCAATCGCGATATCAATATCGCCCTCTCCACCGCCAGCGGCCAGCCCAATGACCTGCTGGATCAGCGCGACGCCCTGATCAGCAAACTGTCGGAATATGTGGCGGTGACCACCGTGCCCCAGGGCGATGGTTCTCTCAATGTCTTCATCGGCAACGGCCAGGCGGTGGTGGCCGGCACCGAGTCGCGGCCTCTCAGCGTCCAGGCCAATGCCTTCGATCCGGAGCGCATGGAAGTGGCCTACAACGCGGCCGCCAATCCGGTGATCATCTCCGACCAGTTGAGCGGCGGCAGGATCGGCGGCTTAGTGGAATTCCGCAGCCAGGTACTGGAACCGGCCCAGAACGCCCTCGGCCTGATTGCCGTGGGGCTGACCAGCATGGTCAATGCCCAGCACCGCATGGGGATGGACCTCAACGGTAATCTCGGGGGGGACTTCTTCGTCCCCATCGATACCGCTACGGCACCGCCCACCGCCGATATCTTTCCCAACCGCAACAACAGCGGTGACGCCCAGCTCAGCGTCAGCTTTGCCGACAGCAGCCAGGCGGTGGCCAGCGACTATCGCCTGGAGCGTAACGGCAGCCAGTACACCCTGGTGCGCCTCACAGACAATGCCACCACCGTGTTGAGCAGCTTTCCCGGTGGCAGCGAGGTGGTGGACGGGCTCTCGCTGAGTCTCACCAACGGCAGCCTGGCCGACGGCGACAGCTTCCTGATCCGCCCACTGCGCAACGGCGCCCGCGATTTCGCCTTGGCCATCGACGATCCGGCCCTGGTGGCGGCCGCCTCGCCAGTGCGCACCGGCGGTTCCCTGGACAACAGCGGAGACGGCACCATCGGCAGCGGCGCCCTGCTGGACCGGGCGAGTTATGTGGCCGATCAATATACCCTCCATGCCGTCAAGGGCACCGCGGCCGCGGCCGACGGCGCCACCATCGGGGTGATCAACGATGCCGTGGGCACCGACAACAGCTTGCAATACCAGCTGATCATCAACGGCACCGTGGTCTATGCCCAGAACGAGGGCGCCGCCCCGCTGGCCGATCTCAATGCCCTGGCGGCGGTGATCAACGACGATGTGGCGGCCACCGGGGTGCGCGCCTATGTGGATGCCACTGGCAGCAATCTCTATCTGGCCAATGATCCGGCCAGTGCGCTGCCGGTGAGCGTCAGTGAACAGCTGGTGGATACCAACAGCCCGGCCCTGCCCCTGGATGCCGCGGACACAGTGAGCGGCTATTTCGGCTCGGCGCTGGATGGCACCACCAGCAGCAAGACCCTCGATTTCGGCAACACGGCGGATGCCTATATCGTGTTGGACAGCGCTGGAAGCGCGGTGGCCAGCGGCGCCTATGCCAATGGCTCGCAGATCACATTCAACGGCATGGGCGTCACCCTCAGCGGGGCGCCCAATGTCGGCGACCGGTTCACCATCGAGCCCAATGTCAACGGTGTGGGCGACAACCGCAATGCCCTGCTGCTGGCCTCTCTCCAGACCCAGCTCAAGCTGGGCGGTGGCACGGCCACCCTCGAGGACACCTACAGCGAGTTCGTGGTGGCGGTGGGCACCAAGACCCGCCAGGCCAGCATCAACAGCGATGCCCAGGACGGCCTGCTGAATCAGGCCATCCAGGCGCGGGAGGCCAAGTCCGGCGTCAATCTGGACGAGGAGGCGGCCGACCTGCTGCGCTTCCAGCAGGCCTACAGCGCCGCTGCCCAGGTGATCGCCGCCGCCGACACCATGTTTCAGACATTGATGAATGTAGTGAGGCGCTAAGATGCGGATATCCACCGGACAGATTCATCAGGCGGCCCTCAAGTCACTGCTGGATCAACAGGCCAGTCTCAGCAAGACCCAGCAGCAGGTGGCTACCGGGAAGCGCATCCTGGTGCCCTCCGATGACCCGGCGGTGTCTGCCGAACTGCTGGGGCTGGATCAATCCTATAAGATCACCAGCCAGTATCAGGAGAACATCACCGCGGCGCGCACCCGCCTGAACCGCGAGGAGAGTACCTTGGCAAGCATGACCAATATCCTCAACCGGGTCCGGGAACTGGCCAATCAGGGCAACAACTCCACCCTCACCAATATCGATCGCGGCGCCATTGCCGTGGAAGTCAAACAGGGACTCAATGAACTGTTTTCTCTGGCCAATACCCGGGATGCCAGCGGCGAGTATCTGTTTGCCGGCATGCAGAGCCAGACCCAGCCCTTTTCCGTGGATGCGTCCGGCAATTATTCCTACAACGGCGACGATGGCCAGCGCTTCATCCAGATCGGCCCCACCCGCCAGGTGGCCAGCGGTGACTCCGGACTCGATGTCTTCCAGGCGGCGCGCAACGGCAACGGCACCTTTACCACCCGCGACCACCCGGACAACACCGGCAGCGGTATCATCGATCCCGGCAGTGTGACGGACCCCACTGCCTATGACGGCGATACCTATACCATCAGCTTCCCCCTCAGCACGCCGGCGACGGCCACCCTGAGTTTCAGCGACACGGTGGGGACCGATGACGACTTGAACTACACCCTGGCCATCAACGGCACCACCGTCTACTCGGTCAGCGAGAGCGGCACCCCGGTGACCACGCTGGATGGCCTGGCCGCCGTCATCAATGACGACAGCGCTACCACAGGAGTGCGCGCGGTGGTGGCGGGCGGCGGCCTGTATCTGCTCAGCACCCAGCCTTCCAGCGCGCCCATCACGGTGACCGAGACCCTGAGCGGCGCCAGCGACGGCGACAACGATACGGCCACGGGATATTTCGGTTCGCAATTGACGGGCACCACCTCGCCCAGCGCCAATCTGGTCTACGGCCCTGCCGATGCGGATTTCTATGTGGTGGAGGACAGCGCCGGCAATATCGAGACCAGCGGCTCCTATGGGGAATACGGGGCGATCGCCTTCAACGGCATCATGACCAATATCCATGGCACACCCCGCAGCGGGGATTCCTTCACCATCGCCCCCAGCAGCAGGCGGGACCTGTTTTCCATGGTGGGGGAGCTGGCGGCGACCCTGGAAGGCGGGGTGGGTGGCGGCACCTCTCTCAGTCAATACAACAATGCCATGAACCGTTTCCTGGCCGACGTCGACCAAGCCATGGAAAACATCAATGCGGTGCGCGCCCGGGTCGGCGCGCGCCTCAATGCCGTCGATTCCCAGGAGGAGTTGAACGGCGCCTTCAAGTTGCATATCGAGGAGGCCCGCTCCAACCTCCAGGACTTGGACTATGCCAGTGCCATCACCCGCCTCAACCAGCAGATGATGGGCCTGGAAGCCGCCCAGAAATCCTTTCTGCGCGTCCAGAACCTGTCCCTGTTCAATTTCCTCTAGGAGTCTGTCGGGTTTAGGTGGT
>CAYRLE010000018.1:0-36425 GCA_964425105.1 uncultured Gammaproteobacteria bacterium
GATCGCACCGCTGTTGGGCGATTGATGCGGCTTGGTAAGGCGTGAGGCGTGAGGCGTGAGGCATGAGGCGTTGCGCCTCACACCTCACACCTCACTCCTCACTCCTCACCCCTCACCCCTCACTTCAACTTAAACGACTTCAGCTTCTTGGTCACCGCGATATTTTTCAGACGCACATAGCGCGGCAGGCCGTTGCGGTAGGGCGGGTAGTCCTCGCCCCTGATGAGCGGGGCCAGGTATTCGCGGCACTTGGCGGTGATGCCGAAGCCGTCGCGGGTGATGAAGCTCTTGGGCATCATCTTTTCCACATTGGCCACCTTGTCCAGGGGCGCCATGCCCACGCCCCAGCGGTAGGGCTTGCTGGAGCGCCGCTCGATGGTGGGCATCACGGAGTTGTGGCCCTGCAGGGCGAACTGCACGGCGGCCCGGCCCATGGCATAGGCCTGTTGCACGTCGGTCTTGGAGGCGATGTGGCGGGCGGCGCGCTGCAGGTAGTCGGCCACTCCCCAGTGGTACTTGTAGCCCAGGCCGTCCTTGACGATGTTGGCCACCACCGGCGCCACGCCGCCCAGCTGGGCATGGCCGAAGGCGTCCCGCAGCCCCTGGTCGGAGAGAAACTTGCCATCGGGGCCGCGCACCCCTTCCGAGACCACCACCGAGCAATAGCCGTGGCGTTTCACCATCTTCTCCACCTTGGTCAGGAAGCGCTTCTTGTCGAAGGGGACTTCCGGGAACAGGATGATGATGGGCAGATCGTAGCCCTCGCCGGCGGCCATGCCCCCGGCGGCGGCGATCCAGCCGGCGTGACGGCCCATGACTTCCAGCACGAACACCTTGGTGGAGGTCTTGGCCATGGAGGCCACGTCGAAGCTGGCCTCCAGGGTGGAGACGGCAATGTATTTGGCTACCGAGCCGAAGCCCGGACAGTTATCGGTGATGGGCAGGTCGTTGTCCACCGTCTTGGGTACGTGGATGGCCTGGATGGGATAGCCCATGTGTTCACCGAGCTGGGAGACCTTGAGGCAGGTATCCGCCGAGTCGCCGCCGCCGTTGTAGAAGAAATAGCCGATATCGTGGGCCTCGAAGACCTCGATAAGTCGTTCATATTCCCGCTGATTTTCTTTCAGGCCCTTGAGCTTGTAGCGGCAGGAGCCGAAGGCCCCCGCCGGCGTGTGGCGCAGGGCGGCGATGGCGCTGGCCGATTCCCGGCTGGTGTCGATGAGGTCCTCGGTCAGGGCGCCGATGATGCCGTTGCGCCCCGCATAGACCTTGCCGATCTTATTTCTGCGCTTGCCCGCAGTCTCGATGATGCCGCAGGCAGTGGCATTGATCACGGCGGTCACCCCGCCCGACTGGGCATAGAAGGCGTTTTTTCTTGTCATGGGATCCTCCCTTATGTCGCGGATGGGCTATACAGTAGCATGACACAAGGCCTTGTCTCACCAAAATACGCTTTCCATGGCTGGCAAAAAACGGTATAACCGCGGTAGTTTGGGAATATCATGGCCTGCGTGGCAGGGCGGATGCTGAGGGAGAGCCGGGTTTTGCGCCTTATCCCATTGCTAAGATTTTGATTGGGAGGCGGAAAAAATACCGTGGGGCAGCAGCGTATGGCAGGCCGCAGATCCAGGTGATACACACAATTATTGGCTTCTCGATAACAATCAGACAAAAAACGGAGTGACGCCGAGATGAGAATTGTAATGCTGGGGGCGCCGGGTTCCGGGAAGGGGACGCAGTCCAAGCTGCTGATGAAGAAATATGGGGTGCCGCAGATCTCTACGGGAGATCTGCTGCGGGCGGCCGTCAAGGCGGGGACCCCCCTGGGGCTGCAGGCCAAGGCGGCCATGGATGCAGGGCGCCTGGTTTCCGACGATATCGTCCTGGCCATGATCAAAGAGCGCCTTTCCCAGGCCGATGCCCGCAAGGGCTTTATTCTCGATGGTTTTCCGCGCAATCTCTCCCAGGCCGAGGCCCTGGACGAGATGCTGGAGAAGCTGGGCAAGCCGCTGCAGCTGGCGCTGCTCATCGATATCGACCTGGACATTCTCATGCAGCGTATGACGGGGCGCCGCACCTGCGAGTCCTGCGGCCAGATGTACAACATCTATTCCTCCCCGCCCAAGCTGGAAGACCGCTGCGATATCTGCGGCGGCAATCTGCGCCACCGCGCCGATGACAACGAAGAGACCATCAGCAACCGGCTGCGGGTCTATGAAAGCCAGACCGCCCCGGTGATCGAATACTACAGGCAGCAGGGCAAGCTGCGCGTGGTCCAGGGGCTGGGGGAGATCGAAGACGTGTTTGCCGCCATTTGCAAGGTGATCGACGAGGCCCGCACCCAGGAGGCAGCGTCGGCGCCTTCCGCAGCCGCGCGCGCCATCGGGGAAATGAAGAAGGCCGCGGTACGGCCGGCCACAGGCAAGAAAAAGGCCCAGGGCAAGGCACCGGCGAAAAAGGCCGCTGCCGCCAAGGCGAAGCCGGCAGCGAAGACGAAAGCAGCTGCGGGCAGCAAGAAGGCCGCCGTGGCCAAGAAAAAAGCGGCCGCGCCAGTGAAGAAGAAGGCCGCTGCCAAGAAGAAGGTGGCGCCTGCTGCAAAGAGCAGCGCGACCAGCAAGACGGCCGCCAAGAAGAAACCCGCGGCCAAGAAGGCCCCAGCCAAGAAGAAGCCGGTTGCCAAGAAGGCAGTGGCCAAGAAAGCAGCGGCCAAGAAGGCTCCCGCCAAGAAGAAACCGGTGGCCAAGAAGGCCCCAGCCAAGAAGAAACCGGTGGCCAAGAAGGCGGCGGCCAAAAAGGCTCCCGTCAAGAAGAAACCAGCCGCCAAGAAGAAAAGCGTGAGCAAGGCGGCCCCCAAGAAGTAAGGCCTTTCCCCGCAGCTGGGCCTGTTGCAGTATTCCGGGAGGGATTTGTAGTGTCACAGAAAGACCTGAGAAGCAGCGCCTTTCCCCGGCGCCGCATGCGCCGCATGCGGCGCGACGATTTCAGCCGGCGCCTGATGCGCGAGACCACCCTGACGGTGGATGACCTGATCTGGCCCGTGTTCGTGCTGGAGGGGGAGGGGCGCCGCGAGGCTGTGCCTTCCATGCCGGGGGTTGAGCGGCTGAGCATCGATTTGCTGCTGGAGGAGGCCGCGCAGCTGGTGGCGCTGGGGGTGCCGGCAGTGGCCCTGTTTCCCGTCACCCCGCTGGCGTGCAAGAGCGAGGATGCCCGCGAGGCCTACAATCCCGAGGGCCTGGCGCAGCAGGCGGTGCGCGCTCTCAAGCAGGCCTTCCCGGACCTGGGAGTGATCACCGATGTGGCCCTGGATCCCTTCACCACCCACGGCCAGGACGGTCTCATCGACAACACGGGCTATGTGCTCAACGACGAGACCGTCGCCGTGCTGGTGAAACAGGCCCTGTCCCATGCTGCGGCCGGCGCCGACGTGGTGGCGCCTTCGGACATGATGGATGGCCGCGTCCAGGCCATTCGCGATGCCCTCGAAGGGGCCGGCTATACCAATACCCGGATCCTGGCCTATGCCGCCAAATACGCCTCCAGCTTCTATGGCCCCTTTCGCGATGCCGTGGGTTCGGCGGCCAGTCTGGGCGCCGGCAACAAATACACCTATCAGATGGATCCCGCCAACAGCGACGAGGCCTTGTGGGAAGTGGGCATGGATCTGGAAGAGGGGGCCGATATGGTGATGATCAAGCCGGGGCTGCCCTATCTCGACATCGTGCGCCGTATCAAGGACCAGTTCGGTGTGCCCACCTTCGTCTATCAGGTGAGCGGCGAGTATGCCATGCTCAAGGCGGCCGCGGAAAAGGGCTGGCTGGATGAACGCACCACGGTGCTGGAGTCCCTGCTGGCCATCAAGCGCGCCGGGGCGGATGGCATCCTGAGCTATTACGCCAAGACCGTGGCGGGCTGGCTGCGCGAGTCTTGAATAGTTCCCCCCTTTTCAAAAGGGGGCGGCTGTTTGTTTTATGATGTCCCAGTGGATCAATGAAGCACTGCAAGAAGGATAGCTCCATGTCAAATTATCTCTATCGGATGTTCGGCAGTTCACCGGTGCGCCCCCTGCAGCAGCACATGGCCAAGGCCCTGACCTGCGTGGCGGAGCTGGTGCCCTTTTTCGAGGCGGTGATCGCCCACGACCTGGAAGGCATGAAGCGCATCCAGGAAAGGATCGTGAAGCTGGAGCATGAGGCGGACGTGATCAAGAAGGAGTTGCGCCTCCATCTGCCCAAGGGGGTGTTCCTGCCGGTGTCGCGGCGCGACCTGCTGGATCTGCTGGTCATGCAGGACAATCTGGCCAACAAGGCCAAGGACATCGCCGGCCTCATGCTGGGGCGCCGCATGTCCATTCCCGAGCCCCTGGCCCCGCTTTTTCTGGAATACGTCAAACGCAGCGTGGACGCCTCGCTGCAGGCCCAGAAGGCCATCAACGAATTCGACGAGCTGGTGGAGACCGGTTTTCGCGGCAATGAAGTACGCCTGGTGAAGAAGCTCATCAAGACCCTGAACAAGATCGAGAACGATACCGACGTGCTCCAGGTGGAGTTGCGCGCCGCGCTGTTCGAGATCGAAAAGGATCTGCCGCCCATCGACGCCATGTTCCTCTATCAGATCATCCAGTGGGTGGGTGATGTGGCGGATCTTGCCCAGCGGGTGGGCAGCCGCCTGCAGCTGATGCTGGCCAAATAAGGGGCCTGAGCATGGAATATGGTACGGTCTATATCATCCTTGCCTGCGCCTTCGGTTTTTTCATGGCCTGGGGCATTGGCGCCAACGACGTGGCCAATGCCATGGGCACATCGGTGGGTTCCAAGGCCCTGACCATCCGCCAGGCGGTGCTCATCGCCGCGGTCTTCGAATTCGCCGGCGCCTTCCTGGCGGGGGGGCAGGTCACCGAGACCATCCGCAAGGGGATGGTGGACGCCAGCCTGCTGGCCGACACCCCCGAGTTGCTGATCTACGGCATGCTGGCCTCCCTGCTCGCGGCGGGCATCTGGCTGCTGATAGCTACCCATTTCGGCTGGCCGGTTTCCACCACCCACTCCATCGTCGGGGCCATCGTCGGCTTTGCTGCCGTGGGCATCGGCATGGCGGCGGTCAACTGGGGCAAGGTGGGCTCCATCGTCATGAGTTGGGTGGTGTCGCCTCTGTTGGCGGGGGTCATCGCCTATGGCCTGTTCATGAGTGTCCAGCGCCTGATCATCAATACCGAGGAGCCTTTCCGTAATGCCAAGCGTTTCGTGCCCGGCTATATCTTCCTGGCGGGCTTCATCATTTCCCTGGTGACCCTGTTCAAGGGGCTCAAGCATGTGGGACTGGAACTCAGCGCCATGGAGTCCTATGGCCTGGCGGTGATCATCGGTCTGTTGATCGCGGCTGTCAGCACCATCTTCATCCGCCGCATCCAGATGGACCCCGAGGCGGACCGGGATTTCCATTATGCCAATGTGGAGCGGGTATTCGCGGTGCTGATGATGGTCACCGCCTGCGCCATGGCCTTCGCCCATGGCTCCAATGACGTCGCCAATGCGGTGGGCCCCATCGCCGCGGTGGTGAGCATCGTGGAGAACAACGGCATGGTGGCCCAGAAATCACTGCTGCCGGTGTGGATCCTGATCCTCGGCGGGGTGGGTATCATCGCCGGCCTGATGATCTACGGCCACAAGGTCATCGCTACCGTGGGCAGCAACATCACCGAGTTGACGCCCAGCCGCGGCTTCGCCGCCACCCTGGCGGCCGCCACCACCGTGGTGTTGGCCTCCGGCACCGGCTTGCCCATCTCCACCACCCACACCTTGGTGGGGGCGGTGCTGGGGGTGGGTATGGCGCGCGGCATCGCGGCCCTCAACATGCGCGTGATCCGCACCATCTTCATGTCCTGGGTGGTGACCCTGCCGGCCGGGGCGTTGCTCGCCATTGTGTTCTTCTTCATTCTCAAGGCCCTGTTCTACGGCTGAGGCGCCCATGTCACTGTTCGATTTCGATGCCCCGCCCGACCGCTATGCGGTGATGGGCAATCCCGTGGCCCACAGCATGTCGCCCCAGATCCATGCCGCCTTCGCCCGCCAGACCGGCCAGCGCATGGTCTATGAGGCCATCCAGGTGGACGTCGGCGGCTTTCCCCAGGCGGTGGGCAATTTCCAGGCCAGCGGTGGCAAAGGGCTGAACATCACCGTGCCCTTCAAGCGCGAGGCCTGGGCGCTGGCCGAAGAGCGCAGCGCCCGCGCCGAGGAGGCGGGCGCGGTGAATACCATGATGTTCCGTCCGGATGGCGCCATCTATGGCGACAACACCGACGGCGTGGGGCTGGTGCGGGATCTGGTGCACAATCATGGCGCACAGATTGCCGGCCGGCGCCTGCTGATCCTGGGGGCCGGCGGCGCCGTGCGTGGTGTGCTGGGACCCTTGCTGGCGCAGCGCCCCGCGGAACTGGTGATCGCCAACCGCACTCTCTACAAGGCGGAAGAGCTGGCGGCCGAATTCGCAGGCGCAGTGCCCATTGCCGCCTGCAGCTTCGACGACCTGGCGGGGCAGTGCTTCGACCTGGTCATCAATGGCACCGCGGCCAGCCTGCAGGGCGCCGTTCTGCCGCTGCCGGACGGCATTCTGGCTCCCGGCGCCTGGTGTTACGACATGATGTACGGCGCTGAGCCCACGCCCTTTCTGCGTTGGGCGCAGCAGCAGGGGGCGGCGCACTGTCTCGATGGCCTGGGCATGCTGGTGGAGCAGGCCGCCGAATCCTTCCTGCTGTGGCGCGGCGTGCGGCCCGAGACGGCGCCGGTCATTGCCATGCTGCGTGCTTCACTCGCCAGCGGTGCGCGCGGCTAATTCCCTGGCCACCGTCTCGATGTGCTGATTGTTTTCCAGCCGGCGGCGCCACGCCGCGGGGACCGCCTCGATACCCAGATAGGCGCCGCTGAGCGCCCCGGCCATGGCCCCCATGGTATCCCGGTCGCCGCCGTGGGTGACGGCGCAGAGGATGCATTCCATGAAGGTATGGGGGTGGGTGAGAAAGCAGTAGAGGGCGAAGGGCAGTGATTCCTGCACGGCGATGCTCAGCCCCAGCGCCTGTGCCGCCGCCTGCGGCGGACTGTGTTCCGCCAGCAGTTGTCCCAAGAGGGCCAGTTTGTCGCGCATTTCCGCGCTGCGGGCATGTTCCAGCAGCGTATCCAGGAAGGCCTGGGGGGAAAAGGGGCGCTGGACATTGAGGGGCACGGTGGTGGCGACGGCCAGGGCCTGCAGGGCCGCGCCGTCCATCCCCACGGGATGGGCATGGGTGACGGCGGCCGACTGGCGGGCCTTGTCACACAGTGCCGCCGTTTCCAGGGCATGGAAATAGAGGCCCACCGGCGCCACCCGCATGGCGGCACCGTTGCCGAAGGAGCCCCGGCCATCATAGATGCGCTGGGCGGCGTCCTTGTAGCCGATGCCCTCCTGTTCCACGAGCGCGAAGATCTCGCGGGGCCCCCGCCCGTAACCCCGCCAGGGTTCTTCCTGGTAGTCCTCATGGAAGGCGCTGCCCAGCAGCTGGGGGTCGACGTCGCCGGTCTGGATGAGGACCTCGGCCACCGCCAGGGTCATCACGGTGTCGTCTGTATAGCGCAGCATGTCGGCGGTCTCGATCTGTGCCAGCAGCGGGTCCCGCGCCTGGGCGCTGAAAGCCAGTTCGCCGATGGCGTCTCCCAGGGCACAGCCGATGATGGAGCCCTGGAATTTGGCGTGCAGGTCGATGATCATGTGAGTTCCTCTTTCAATGGCAGGGGATGTCCAGATTTTCGAGGCTTTGTTTAGTAGTATAACGACCTATGCCACTGAGGGTTTGAATCTGCGGAGGGGATATGCCATGGCCAGGACATTGTCGTTGCTGTTTGCCGCCGGGTGCCTGGGCGGCCTGTTGAACAGTATGACGGTTTGGGGTTCTGGTCAATTGGGTCTGACCACGGCCCTGGGTGTGGCCATCGCGCCCCAGCTGACGGCGGCCTGGCTCTATCCGCGCATCGTCTGGGGTGGGCTGTGGGGCGTCCTCTTCCTGCTGCCCATGCGCCGTCTGCACTGGTGGCACAGGGGCTTGCTGTTCAGCCTGGGGCCAAGCCTGGTGCAGCTCTTTATCGTTTTCCCCTTCAAGGCCGATAAGGGGATGGGCGGGCTGGCGCTGGGTGTTCTGACTCCCTTGTTCGTAGTCCTCTTCAATGCCGTATGGGGCCTGGCGGCCGCCTGGTGGCTGACGCTCTGCCGCAGGCGCTGAAGATACTGTCACAGGAAACCATCGGGGCCGTTATCATCGTGGAACTGCTGCTCTATCTGCTGCTCGCCAGCGCCGCCATCGGCTATGGCTGGGCCATGTTCCGGATCTACTACAGCCAGGGGCAGCGCCTCTATCTGCCGCGGCGCGAGATCCTCACCACGCCTGCCGAACATGGCTATGCCTACGAGTCCGTGACGTTTGCCGCCAGCGATGGCGTGGCCCTGCATGGCTGGTTCGTCCCCCGCGCGGGTGCCGTCCATGTGCTGTTCTTCTTCCATGGCAACCGGGGCAATATCTCGGACCGCATGGAGACCATCGAGATGTTCCATAAGCTGGGGTTTTCGGTATTTCTGTTCGACTACCGGGGCTACGGCGAGAGCGAGGGCGCGCCCGACGAGCAGGGCACCTACCGCGACGGGGAGGCCGCCTGGCGCTATCTGGTGGAAGAGCGCGCCATCGAACCAGCACACATTGCCATGCTGGGGCGTTCCCTGGGCGCTGCCATTGCGGCCGCCGTGGCCGTGCATCACCGCCCCGGGGCGCTGGTGCTGGAATCCACGTTTACCTCCCTGCCCGATGTGGCCGCGGTCCATCACCCCCTGTTGCCGGTGCGCCTGCTGGCCCGGTACCGCTATCCGGTGCTGGATTTCGTGGCGCGGATTCATTGTCCCCTGCTGGTGGTGCACAGCCGGGAAGACGAGGTCATTCCCTTTTCCCATGGCGAGAAACTCTTTGCGGCAGCCGCTCCGCCCAAGGAATTCCTGGAGATCGGCGGCAACCACTACCAGGGCTATCTCGATTCGGGAAGCTGCTATCTCGATGGCCTGCGGGGGTTTTTTCTCCGCTATCTTAAAGATTTTCCCGCTGCCACCGAATAAGGGGGGTGAGGAGCGCCGACAATGGCGTGCTCCAAGAGAGGGGAAGAGATCATGCACTTGGGTATGCTGGACAATTTCAGCCTGAATGGAAGCGCCCTGTCCCGGCAGAGCTTGATGGGGCGTTTTGCCTACCAGGGGCCCACTGTGGTGGACAAGCGCGTGGCGCCGGCCATGGGCACAGCGAGCCGCTCATTTGAACCGGCATTGCTGGCGGGCAGCAATGCCGGCGGCCAGCTGGCAGGTAAGGAGATCATGACCGCTCTGGCGCCGCTGATCTCTGCCAGCCCCAAGCCCGCCGCCGACCCCTTTGACGGCGGGGCGAGTGGCGTGCGCCGCGCAGCGGATCAGGTGCTGGGTGCCGTGGGGCAAACCTTGCAGGATGCGCAACAACGGGGCGCCTCGCGCAGCGAGTTGCAGGGACTGGCGCAGCAGGCCCGTACCGGTGTGGAACAGGGCCTGGGTGAGGCGCGCAACATCCTGGCCGGCATGGGACTGGGAAGCGGTGAGGTCACGGCGCAGGTCGATGCTACCCAGGCCATGCTGGAACAGGGGCTGGCAGCCCTGGAGGCGCAACTCGCCCCTGCCGCGCCTGTTGCTGCCGAGCAATCCCTGCAAGTGGCATCCAGCCGTAGTCAGAGCCTGTCCCTGGAAATCACCACCCGTGACGGCGACACCGTGGTGCTGTCCCTGTCGCGCAGCCAGGCCAGCTATCAGGGTGCCTTCCAGAGCGTCAGCGGTGGCAGCGTCACCAGCACGGCGCAGAGCGCCAGTTATGCCAGCGCCAATTTCAGCCTCAGTGTCAACGGCCAGCTGGACGAAGCTGAGATGGAGGCCATTCAGGGTTTGATGAAGAAAGTGGACAAGCTGGCAGACAAATTCTTCGACGGCAACGTGCAGGACGCCTTTGCCAAGGCCATGGACATGGAACTGAAGGCCAAGGAACTGGTGTCCTTTACCCTGGACATGGAGATGACGCGTATGCGTCAGGCAAGCAGCAGCTATCAGAGTGTGGGCGCCCTGGAGACTGCCCCGGCAGCGGCACCCGTGGCGGCACAGCCGGCGGCTGTATCACCGCCCGCTTCGATGGCCGACACCCTGAACACCCTTTCCGGCCTGTTTCAGGACATGCAGACGGCCATGGACATGCCGGAATTGAAAAATGCCTTCGACAAGCCCAGCCGGATCTTCCGCCAACTCATGGGCGGGGCAGTGGAACTGCATCCGGCACATGACGAGACGGCGGCGGCTTTGGGTGAGGCGGCGGGCGTATCCCCCAAATCCCTGTTGGACCAGGTAAGCGCGGCACTGGCGGGCGAAGAGGACGAGGGTGCCGAGGAACAGCCGGATCACGAAGACAAGGAGCGGTGAGCCGGCATCACCCTGCTTTTCCAGCCTTTTACGTATCGTAGTGCCGGGTAATGGGTAATGAGTAATGAGTGATGGGTGATGGGTGGTTTTCCATCACCCACTTACGCTGCACCCTCCCATGCTACGGCAACTCCGTCCCCCAGTCAGTCATCATCCCTGCCGTCGTCACGGTGCTGATCCTTCAACGCCACATAATGGCGTGCCGAGAACTCCAGATAGGACAATTCCTTGTCACTGAGGCGCCGTGCCTGCTTGGCGGGGCTGCCCAGGTAGAGATAGCCGCCTTCCAATACCTTGCCCGGCGTCACCAGGGCACCGGCGCCGATCATAGCCCGGCTGTGCACCACGGCGCCATCCAGCACCGCGGCCCCCATGCCCACCAGCACCAGGTCTTCGATGGTGCAGGCGTGGAGGATGGCGCCATGGCCCACGGTCACGTCGGCGCCGATGGTGAGGGCAAAGCCGCCGGGGTTGAAGGCGTTGTCCTGAGTGACATGGAGTACGCTGCCGTCCTGGATATTGCTGCGCGCGCCGATGGTGATGCGGTGCACGTCGCCGCGCGCCACCGTCATGGGCCACAGGGAGGCATCCTCGCCGATGCTCACGTCACCAATCACCAGGGCCGTCTCGTCCACATAGGCGGAAGGGGCGATGCGTGGGGTCATGCCGTTGAAATTTCTGAGGGCCATGCCGGATTCTCCTTGCGTGGTTTTAGCCTGAACATTATGCGCGATGTGTAAAAAGTGGTGAAGCGTGATGAGTAATGGGTGATGCATCAAGCAGAATGGACTAACCATCACCCATCACCCATCACTCATCACCGATACCTCAGCGCAGCGTCACCAATTCCTCGGCGCTGGTGGGGTGAATGGCGATGGTCCGGTCGAAGTCCTGCTTGCAGGCACCCATGCCCATGGCCACGGCGAAGCCCTGCAGCATTTCATCGGCGCCCTGTCCCACGATGTGGCAGCCCACCACCTTTTCATCCACACCCACAGTGACCAGTTTCATGGCGCTGTAGCTCTTGCGGGCGGAGAGGGCCTGGTGCAGCGGCACGAAGCGGTTCTGGTAGATCTTTACGGCGCTGCCATGGCGTTCCCGGGCCTCGTCTTCTGTGAGGCCCACGCTGCCCACCGGCGGGTGGCTGAAGATCACCGTGGGGATCAGCCGGTAGTCGAGGTGGCTTTCCGCCTGACCACCGAACAGGCGGTCGGCCAGATGGCGCCCGGCGGCGATGGCCACCGGGGTCAGGGCGGCCCGGCCGCTAATGTCGCCCAGGGCATAGATGCCTGGCACATTGGTGTTCTGGAAGTCGTCGCAGGGGATCATGCCGCGTCCGTCGCAGTGTACGCCGGCGGCCTGCAGGTTGAGACGGTCACTGTTGGGCGCCCGGCCCACGGCCCAGATCAGGCAGTCGAAGCCCGTCACCTGCTGAGCGCTGCTGGTATGGAGGCTCAGCAAGCCGTCGGGGTCGCGGCTCACGCTTTTCACCATGACGTTGCACAGGACGTTGATGCCCTGGTGCTGCATTTCCTCCATCAGGGTCTCGCGAATCAGGACATCGAAGCCGTTGAGGAACCACTCGCTGCGAATCAGCAGGGTGACTTCGCTGCCCAGGGTGCTGAGCATACCGGCCAGTTCGGTGGCGATATAGCCGGAGCCGACGATGGCCACGCGGCGCGGCTGCGTGAACAGGCCGAAGAAGCCGTCCGAGGTGATGCCGAAGCGGGCGCCGGGCAGTTGCGGTGTGATGGGACGGCCGCCGGTGGCGATGACGATGTGCGGGGCCTGGTAGCGTTTGCCCTCCACCTCCACGGTATGGGCGTCGATAAAACGGCCATAGCCCTGGATCAGGTCCACCCGGCTGTCTTCCAGGCTGGTGCGGTAGACCTGGTTGAGGCGCTTGATGTAGCTGTCGCGGGCCACCTTGAGGCGCGCCCAGTCGAGGTCGGCGGGGCCGGCATCGAAACCGTAGTCGGGCGCGAGTTGCAGGGCCTGGGCGATATCGGCCGCATACCACATGATCTTCTTGGGCACACAGCCACGATTGACGCAGGTGCCGCCCAGCTTGCCGCCTTCGATGACTGCGCAACGGGCGCCGTGGGCCGCCGCGCGGCGCGCCACGGCCAGGCCGCCGCTGCCGCCGCCCAGCACGAGGAGATCGTAGTCGTTTTGCATTGTCTGTTGTGTTTGTCGCTGCTTGCCTGGCGATGAGTGATGAAGGCGCAGGGGTTTCCCCGTACGCATCACTCATCACTCATTACTCATTACCCGTCACATCGCCCCTCACAGTTTCCTCATACTACATTATCTGCTAAGTTTCCTGCGAACTGCATCGGGAAAGGAAAAATGGAATCGTCTATGAGCCTGGAAAACCCCCTCCTGGATTTCAGCGGCCTGCCCCGCTTTACCGCGATCCGCCCCGAACATATCGTGCCGGCTTTGCGCCACATATTGGCGGAGAACCGCAGCGCCATTGCGGCGCTGCTGGAACGGGGGGGCGGCTACAGTTGGGAGAATCTCATCGAGCCCCTGGATGAACTGGCCGACCGTCTGGCGCGGGTCTGGTCGCCGGTCAGCCACATGAATGCAGTGGTCAACAGCGAGCCCTTGCGGGAGGCCTATAACACCTGCCTGCCTCTGCTCAGCGAATACGCCACCGAACTGGGCCAGAACGAAGGACTGTACCGTGCCTACCGGGAGATTGCCGAGAGCGCGGCGTATCCGCGCCTGGCGCAGGCCCAGCGCAAGGTGATCGACAATGCCCTGCGCGATTTCCGCCTCTCCGGCATCGCCCTCAGCGCACCCGACAAGGCGCGCTACAAGGCCATCATGCAGGAGTTGGCCACCCTGACCGCCAAGTTCGAGCAGAATCTGCTGGATGCCACCCATGCCTGGACGAGGTTGGTGAGCGACCCGGCCCAATTGGCGGGGCTGCCCCCCTCGGCACAGGCCATGGCCGCCCAGGCAGCCCGCCAGCAGGGCAAGGAAGGTTGGCTGCTGACCCTGGAGTTTCCCTCCTATATGGCCGTGATGACCCATGCCGATGACCGCCAGCTGCGCTACGAGATGTACGAGGCCTATGTGACCCGCGCCTCTGACGAGGGGCCCCATGGCGGGCGCTGGGACAACCTGCCCCTGATGGAGCGCATCCTGGCGCTGCGCCATGAAGAGGCCGCATTGCTGGGTTACGACAATTACGCCGAGCGCTCCCTGGCCACCAAGATGGCCGCTAACACCAGCCAGGTGCTGGCGTTTCTCGGCGATCTCGCCGAGCGCTCCCTGCCCCATGCCCGCCGTGAACTGGAAGAGCTGCAGGCTTTCGCCTGCGAGCACCACGGCCTGACCTGCCTGGAGGCCTGGGACATCAGCTATTATTCGGAGAAGCTGCGCCAGCATCAGTACGCCCTGTCGCAGGAAGAGCTCAAGCCCTATTTCCCCGAGCCGCGCGTGCTGAGTGGCATGTTCGCGGTGGTGGAGCGGCTCTATGGACTGCAGGTGCGGGAAGTGGAGGGCGTGGAGACCTGGCACGAGGATGTGCGTTTTTTCGAGATCCGCGATGCCGCCGGTGCAGTGCGCGGGCGCTTCTATCTGGATCTCTACGCCCGTCCCAGCAAGCGCGGCGGCGCCTGGATGGACGAGTGCATCGTGCGCCGCCGCCTGCGCGACGGCATCCAGGTGCCGGTGGCCTATCTGACCTGTAACTTCACGCCACCGGTGGACGGCGATCCGGCCCTGTTCACCCATGAGGAGGTGTTGACCCTGTTCCACGAATTCGGCCATGGCCTGCACCACATGCTGACCCGGGTGGACTATCCCGGCGTGGCGGGTATTCAGGGGGTGGCCTGGGATGCGGTGGAACTGCCCAGTCAGTTCATGGAGAACTGGTGTTGGGAGCGCGAGGCCCTGCCCCTGTTTTCCGGTCACTATCGAAGCGGCGAGCCCTTGCCGGGGGCGCTCTTCGAGCGCCTGCTGGCGGCGCGCAATTTCCAGTCGGGCATGAGGATGGTGCGCCAGCTGGAATTCGCCCTGTTTGATTTCCGCCTCCACCTGGAATACCAGCCGCAGCGCGGGGCGCGCATCTATGAGCTGCTGGCGGAGGTTCGCAACCAGGTGGCGGTGATTCACCCGCCGTCCTTCAACCGCTTTCCGCACAGTTTTTCCCATATTTTTGCCGGTGGCTATGCCGCCGGTTACTACAGCTACAAATGGGCCGAAGTGCTGTCCAGCGACGCCTTTGCCCTGTTTGAGGAAAAGGGCATCTTCGATATGGAGACGGGGCTGCGTTTCCTGACGGCCATTCTGGAACAGGGTGGTTCCCGCGAGCCTATGGAGCTATTCATTGAGTTTCGCGGTCGTGAACCCCAGATCGACGCCCTGTTGCGCCACAGTGGGCTTGTGGCCTGAAGGGGGAACCCATCACGCATTACTCATTACTTTCTTGTCTAGTTCTTCCTGATCCTTTCGAATAAAGCGCATCCCGGCGCAGTGGCAGCAGTGGCTGGCAGTGGCGATGGCCGGCGAGCACCTGGTAGACGCCCAATCCACCCTGTTCAAAATAATAGGCAGAGCCGGACATGTACAAGCACCAGAGACGGTAGCTGGGTTCGCCCACCAGCGCAATCGCTTCATCGCGGTGAGCACGCAATGAGCGCAGCCATTGATGGAGTGTCAGTGCATAATGAGGCCGCAGGCCTTCCACGTCGAATATTTCAAAGCCGGCCTGCTCCATGGCGCCGCACACGGTGCTGATATTGGTCAGTTCGCCATCGGGAAAGACATAACGATTGGTGAATTGTGAAATCGGCGTCTTGCACCAGCCGGTATCGTTGGTGATGCCATGATTGAGGAACAGGCCGCCGGGTTTGAGCGCCCGCTGGATGGTGCCGAAATAAACCGGGAACTGGTCGATGCCGACATGTTCGAACATCCCCACGCTGACGATGCGGTCATAGTGCGCATCAAAGGGTAGTTTGCGATAATCCAGCAGTTCAATCTTTACCTGCTGTGCAAGCCCCAGATTGCGCACGCGTTCCACGGCATAGTCGTACTGCTGTCTGCTGAGGGTGATGCCATGGGCCTGCACGCCATAGTGGCGCACCGCCCAGATCACCAGTGCCCCCCAGCCGCAACCGATGTCCAGCAGTGACTGCCCTGCGGCCAGGCGCAGCTTGCGGCAGATGTAGTCCAGTTTGTCCTGTTGCGCGGCAGCCAGGGGCTGGTCGGCGTCTTTGAAGTAGGCGCAGGAATAGACCATCTCCGGGTCCAGCCACAGACGGTAGAAGTCGTTGCTTACGTCGTAATGGCGGGCGATACTGTCCACCGAGTTGTGGTGATCTGCACGCTTGGCCCGCAGTTGCGCCAGTGCGCGTTCATGGCCATGGGCCGGCAGGCGTATCGCCTGGCTCAAGATGCGCATCTTGTCTGGCCATGATGGTGCATAGCAGCGCAGGTATTCCACCAGGTCGAACAGCGCCACCAGATCGCCTTCTATATCGAGATCACCGGCCAGATAGGCCTCACCCAGGCGGACGATATCCTGGTGCAGCAGCAGGTGGCGGAACGGGGCCGGGTGCTTGAATACCACGGTGCAAAGCGCCTGCTCGTCGCCGGCTACCAACTCACCGTTCCACAAGCGCACGGCCACCGGGCCATGGTAGTCTCCCAGGATGACGCGCACGATGCGGCGTGCGTCACCGATGTCGCCGTTGCCCGGGGTGGGCGGCCTCTTTTTGTTCAATACGGCCACGCTCCCTTTGTTTTTCTCCACATTTGCATCCTCCTAGAAATGGCTTTCAAAGCGGTCTTCATTCGTGTGGCCACCATGCTGCCGCCGGGAGGTGTGATCAGTGTGCCTGTGCAGCATTCAATTGTCAGCCGGACAAGGGTTGTGATCAAGGCACATGATGCCGATGCCCCCAGGCCCGCTATGGACCACGATGCCTCTGCAGTGCCAGCTATTCCCTTCATCGCTGGTGCATTCCAATTCTATTAGCGTGCCACGGGGGATGGCAACGTCAGTTATCTCCAGGAACAAGCCATCCCGGCATGTGTTTCGGGATCGATATTTTCCCACCAGCCTGCCCTGGTGAATCACCTGGACCATATAGGCCGACGGTTGGCGCGCGCACCAGCGATGCTCCATGATTGACAACTCCATGTCAGAGACTGTTGCTGCTAAGGGGGTCTCTGAGCAATCAGAGGCTTTGTTATCGTAACCCGAAAAAGGTACCACGGCAGTGGCTGATCAACCTTTGATCTAAGTCAAACAATCCAACCTGTCCAGGCAGGGACGGCGGCCCCCCTCGACTAGCTGGCAGTGCTGATATCCCTGATCAATTCGGGTAGCTCCATGTTGTCCATGGGCTCACTGGGGTCGACAAACAGCTGGCGATACAGATTCACCATTGCCCCCTTGGTACTGCCTGTCTGCTGGCCAATTTCCCAGTCGAGTTCGAGGAGCAGGCTGAGGAAGCCGTTGCTCACGCACATGCAATCGACAACATGGCGAATATGGAGGCTGGCGTAATCGGCATCGCCTGACAGCAGGCGTTCGATGCGCGCCGCCACCTCATCCAGCAGCAGGGCCGCGCGTTCGCGGTGCGCAGCCAGCGAGGGTTGCCTGATTCCCGAGAGCGTCTGGCGCATTTCGGCAAGCCAGGGTTGATGCAGGCCACGCGTGGCAAAATCGCGCAGCACCTGGGCGCACAAGGTATTATGGGTGCCCTCCCAACTCTCCAGGACGATGGCGTCACGGTAGAGGCGCGGCAGCACGCTGAATTCCTCTATGGTGCCATTGCCGCCCAGCACCTCGATGGCATCGCGCACCACCCGGCTGCACTGGATCGCGGTCCAGTATTTGTTGATGTTGACATGGATACGCCTTGCCTCTTTAAGCTCGGGCGAGGCCTGGCCGCCGGCAAGGCGGTCGCTCATGGCGAGGATGCGAAACGTGGTGGCCACGGCGGCACTGCTGACGACTCTCATGCGGGCGAGGATCTGTGCCAGTGTGGGGTGCTCGATGATGGCCCTGCCAAACGCGCTGCGCTGCCGGGCATAACCCTGCGCCTCGATACAGGCGCGCCGCATCAGGCCGCAGGCGGCCAGGGCGTTGTGGACCCGCGAGGTGTCGAGCACGATGCCCATCAGGTTCTTGAAGCCTCCCGCCAGGGGGCCGACGGGTTCGGCCAGCGCGCCATGGAAGTCCACTTCCGCCGAGGCCAGGGAGCGCGTGCCGAGTTTGTATTTCAGGCGGCGGATCGCGAAGTCATTGAGCGCGCCGTCCACTGTCCTGGGGACGAGAAACAGGGCAAGGCCTCGCGTTCCTTGCGGCGCACCCTCAGGCCTTGCCGTGATCAGGAAGAGGGGGGCATCGATGACCGAGCAGAACCATTTTTCCCCACTGATCCGGTACCAGCCCCGGCGCTCGGGATCTGGGGTGGCAAGACAACTGTTGGTGGCGACATCCGAGCCGCCCTGGATTTCGGTGACGAACTGCGCGGCATGGAGGCGCCGTGTGTAATCCGTCTCGAGCAGGCGCGGCAGGTAGCGGTTCTTTTGGTCTGCCGAGCCGACCTGCTGCAGCAGCTTGATCAGGCCCGCCGTGCACGCCACCGGGCAGGCATGGCCGGCCTCGCCGTTGTGGGTGATGAAATAGGTCAGGGCGCCGCAGAGCACTTCATTGCCCGGCGCTTTCAATAGCGCCAGCACTTCAGTGTCCCAGATGCAGGCGCCGAGTTCGTGATAGGCGGGATGGAAAAGCACTTCTTCCGTGCGTTCGCCGATGCCGTTGAAGCGGCCCAGGCGCGGCAGGTTCTCGTCGCGGTTGGAGGCGATGGCCAACTCGTCCATCGTCGTGGCCGCGAGGATGGCGGCCTTGCTGAGCAGCGGGCGACGGGAGTCATAGGCGTCGCCCATGTGCATTTGCAGAACCCGCTGGATATTGCTGTCGGCCGCCAGGTAGTCCCGGGGTTTCTGGGCCTGCCACGCGGCAAGCGCTGTGCGAGCTTGACGACTCCTGTTTTCAGGCATACCTTCTCCCTAGGTGGGTCTTGTTACGGGCTGGGTGCCCAACGGTTTGTGAAGGTGTTTGCTTGTCGTTCAACTGAATAAACTACACTACAACCATGGATCCCGCAATTTCACCCGGAAAACGCTTGCGCCAGGCGCTGCTGCAGGAGCGGCCCTTGCAGATCGCCGGGGTAATCAACGCCTATTGCGCCCTTCTCGCCGCGCATGCCGGCTTTCGCGCCCTCTATCTTTCCGGTGCCGGCGTCGCCAATGCCTCCCGCGGCCTGCCCGATCTGGGCATGACGACATTGAGCGACGTCGTCGAGGACGTGCGCCGTATCACCCTGGCCAGCGATCTGCCCTTGCTGGTGGATGCGGATACGGGTTTCGGCCATCGCCTGATGATCGAGCGCACGGTGCAGGAACTCGCTGCCGCGGGCGCGGCAGGCATGCATATCGAGGACCAGGCCGCGGCCAAACGCTGTGGCCACCGCCCCGGCAAGCAACTGGTTTCCAGCGCGGACATGGTGGCCCGCATCGAGGCCGCGGCAGGAGCCAGGAGCGACCCGGATTTCATCATCATGGCGCGCACCGATGCACTGGCCAGCGAAGGGCTCGATGGTGCCCTGCAGCGCCTTCAGGCCTACAGCGCGGCCGGTGCCGACATGGTGTTTGCCGAGGCCTTCACCAGCCTGGAACAATACCGCATCGTGAGCGCCGCGCTCAGTGTCCCGCTGCTGGCGAATATCACCGAGTTTGGCGAGACGCCCCTGTTTCACGTAGATGAATTGCGCGCCGCCGGGGTGGCGCTGGTCCTCTACCCCTTGTCGGCGTTCCGCGCCATGAGCGCGGCGGCCGAGCAGGTCTATACCACGATCCGCCAACAGGGCAGCCAGCAGGCCGTGGTGGCGGGCATGCAGAGCCGCGACGAGTTGTACGCACATCTGGATTATCTCGCATTTGAACGCAGGCTGAACCGGGAGCAGGCGGGTGGTGAGCAAGGCGATGAGTAATGGCTTGGCTGGCGTCGTTGCGGGGCAAAGCGCCATCTCCAGTATCGAGTCCAGCGGTGCCGGCCTGCGCTATCGTGGTTATGACATCGGGGCGCTTGCGGAGCAGGCGGGCTTCGAGGAGGTCGCCTATCTGTTGATTCACGGCCGGCTGCCAACAGCGCCCGAGTTGCACGCCTATCAGGCTGGCCTCATGGGCCACTGCACCCTGCCGGCGGCGCTGCGGACGGTGCTCGAGCAACTGCCTGCCGCGACGCCGCCCATGGATGTGCTGCGCACGGCTTGCTCGGCGCTGGGTTGTCTGGAGCCGGAATCGCAACAGCGCACCGCGGCTGCCATCGCCGATCGCCTGTTGGCGGGCCTTGCCTCGATGCTGCTCTACTGGCATCACTTCCATGCCGCTGGCCGGCGCATCGAGACCGCGAGCAACGAGTCTTCGATTGCCGGTCACTTTCTGCACCTGCTCAAGCAGGAACCTCCCGATGAAATGATGCGGCGCGCCGTGGATGTCTCGCTCATCCTCTATGCCGAGCACGAGTTCAATGCCTCGACCTTCACCGCCCGAGTGGTGGCGTCCACCCTGTCCGACATCTACTCGGCGTTGACTGCGGCCATTGGCGCCCTGCGCGGCCCCCTGCACGGCGGCGCCAATGAAGCGGCCATGGATATGATCGCGCGCTATGCAAGCGCTGATGAGGCCGAGCAAGGCATCCGCGATGCCCTGGCAAGGAAGCAGTTGATCATGGGCTTTGGCCATCGTGTCTATAAACAGGGCGATCCCCGTTCACCGATCATCAAGCGCTGGGCCGCGCGGCTGGCGGCAGCGACGGGGAAGGATCCCCTGTTCGAGATTGCCGAGCGCATCGAGCAGGTGATGATGAGTGAAAAGGGGCTGTTCCCCAATCTCGATTTCTACAGCGCCTTGACCTATCACTGCTGCGGTATTCCGACAGCCCTTTTTACCCCCTTGTTCGTCATCGCCCGCTGCACGGGCTGGGCGGCCCATGTCATGGAACAGCGCGCGAACAACAAGTTGATCCGTCCCCTGGCCGAATACAACGGCCCGGCGCCCCGGCCCTATATTCCCATCGAGCGGCGTCATTAACGGCTTCGTATGCCCATGGCTGCCAGCGATCAGACCTCCTATGCCCTTGCTGATCCGCTGTTGCGCGATATTGCCGACTACGTCGTCGATTACAGCAATGACAGTGAAACCGCCGGTGCGACAGCAGCTTATTGTCTGATGGATGCCTTGGGCTGCGCCATCGCCGCCCTGAACAGCGCACAATGCCGGCAGCGCCTGGGCCCAAGCGTCCCGGGGGCGGTGCTGCCTGGTGGCGCGCGGGTGCCGGGTACGGCCCTTGAGCTCGACCCGGTGCGCGCCACCTTCAACCTGGGCTGCATGGTGCGCTGGCTGGATTACAACGACACCTGGCTGGCCCGGGAATGGGGCCACCCCTCCGACAACCTGTGCGCCATCCTGTCCTGCGCCGACTATATCAGCCGCAGGGCGGTGCCGGCGCTGACCATGGGCGAGGTGTTGCAGTGCTTGATCAAGGCCTACGAGATTCAGGGCGTGCTGTCTTTGCAAAACAGCTTCAACCGCCTCGGGCTGGACCACGTGATCCTGGTGCGGGTGGCTTCCTGCGCCGTGGCCACCGCCCTGCTGGGCGGCGGCAGGGCGCAGATCGTCAACGCGCTCTCCAATGCCTGGCTTGATGGCGGCGCGCTGCGCACCTACCGCCATGCACCCAACACCGGCTGGCGCAAGTCCTGGGCGGCCGGCGATGCCGCAGCGCGCGGCGTGCAGCATGCACTGGCGGCGCTGCACGGGGAGATGGGCTATCCCACGGCGCTGTCGGCATCTCACTGGGGGTTTGAAGACGTGGTGTTGTCAGGCCGGCCGCTGCAGCTGCCTCGTCCCCTGCAAAGCTATGTGATGGAAAACATTCTCTTCAAGCTTGCCTCGCCGGTGGAGTTCCATGCCCAGACCGCAGTGGAATGCGCCCTGCAGCTGCACCAGGCGGCGGCCGCACGGCTCGATCAGATCGAACGTATCGTGCTGGCGACCCAGGACTCGGCCCTGCGCATCATCGACAAGAAAGGGCCGCTGCGCAATCCCGCCGACCGCGATCACTGTCTGCAGTATGCCGTGGCAGTGGCGCTGCTTTTCGGCGAGCTCAGCAGCCACCACTATGAAGACGAAGTGGCAAGGGACCCGCGCATCGACAGACTGCGCGACAAAATGGAAGTCGTGGAAGAGCCCGCCTACAGCCGCGATTACCTGGATCCCGGCAAACGCGCCATCGGCAACCGGGTGACCATTCATTTCAGCGCTGGAGACACGGTGCAATGCGCCATCGACTATCCGCTTGGTCATCCGCGCCGCCGCAAGGAGGGGTTGCCGCTTGTGATCGACAAGTTCCGGACCAATCTCTCTGGCCACTTTAGCCGACAGTGGGTCGACGGCATGGTGCAGCTGCTGACGGATCGGCAACAGTTGGAACAGATGCCGGTGCGCCAGTTCATGGATTTATGGGTTGGCTGAGCGCAGCAGGCCTTGGTTCAGGAAGCGATACACCTGGGTGAGGAAGGTATCCAGCGGCACCGGCTGGTAGCCCAGCACCGTCTGAAACCAATATTCCTTGATGATGCCCAGCAGGCAGACGGCCAGCACCACGGGATCGCCATCCATGACAATGCCCAGTTCCTGGCCTTCGCGTAAGGAGCCCACCAGCCGCTCCATGGAGCGCTGATAGAAACGTGCCAGCTGTTCATCCGCCTCGGGATCCAGGCCGACTGCCTCGCTGAACAGGATGCGGGCGAAATCCTGATTCTGCTCCAGTGTGGCGCACAGGGAATGGAGATTGCGGACCACCTGGGCGGGGATATCGTCCTGCGGGCCGGTGAGGATGGGGGGGACCGACTCCCACACCACCTGAAACAGTTCCTCCAGCACCTCAGCGAACAACACCCGCTTGGAGTCGAAGTAGTTATAGAAGGTCCCCCGCGAGACGCCCGCTTCGCGGATCACATCCTCAACCGAGGTCGCGTAATAGCCCTGGCGTGAAAATAGCATGCGCGCGCAGTCGGTCAGCTGACGGCGGCGTTGTTCCCGGGAGGTGGTGCTGGCGTGAACCATGTTCCTTCCTGTGCCGATGTGGTACTAGCAACCACTATAGGCCTGTTGTTTGATCTGGATCAAGGCTCCGCTATTGACAGGGTGCTGGTTTTAGACTGACATGTCAGTCTAGTCATCCGTACAGCCGCTGCCATCGTTCGCAGAGGGGGCAGAAGGCGGCGCCTGACATGATCCGGGACAAAAGGAGCGCGCGATGGGCAAGCTGCTGGCAGGGATCGATGTCGGTTCCACCACCGTCAAGGCGGTGGTCGTAGACCCGGATTCGCGCCGGATTCTGTGGCAGGACTACCAGCGCCACGAAACCCGCCAGGCCGAAAAGGCCCATGAATTCCTGCGTGCCATCGAGACTGCCTTTGCACTGCGCCAGCGGGACGATCTGACGGTTTTTATGACGGGGTCCGGCGCCGCTTCCCTGTGCGAGCCGCTGGGGGCCCGTTTCATCCAGGAGGTGAATGCGGTGGTGCTGGCGGTGGAGGCACTGCACCGCGACGCCGGTTCGGTGATCGAACTGGGCGGCCAGGATGCCAAGATCATCATCTTTCAGAATAATGGCGCGACCGGGGAGCGGCGCGTCATCACCTCGATGAACGACAAGTGCGCCTCGGGCACCGGCGCCACCATCGACAAGTGCCTCATCAAGGTGGGCCTCCCTGTGGAGGCCCTCGCTGAGATCCGCTTCGACCCCGGCCAGCTACATCATGTGGCCGCCAAGTGCGGCGTGTTCGCCGAGACGGATATCGTCAACCTGGTCAAGACCGGCATCCCGGCCCCGGAGATCATGAACTCCCTGGCCGATGCCATCGTGCGCCAGAATCTCTCGGTGCTCACCCGGGGCAACACCCTGCGCGCCAAGGTGCTGCTGCTCGGCGGGCCCAACACCTACCTGCCCTTCCTGCAGGCCTGCTGGCGGCAGCGCATCCCTGAGACCTGGGCCGAGCGCGGTTATGCCTATGACCGGGAGTTGTCCTTGGAGGAACTGGTGGTCGTTCCCAAAGACTCGGCCTACTTCGCCGCCTATGGCGCGGTACTGTTCGGGCTCCTGGACCGCTCCGGTGTTGCAGCGACCCGCTACCGCGGCCTGCAGCCGCTGGAAGACTATTATGCCACGGGCCGCGCGGCGCGCCTCACCGAGACGGCGGGTCCGCCACTGGCCCGGTCCCGGGAGGAGATCGCCGCCTTCAGCAAGGTGTATTCCATGCCTCCCTTCGTCCCGCCCACCCTCCGCCATGGACAGCGGGTGCGCGCCGCAGTGGGGCTGGATGGCGGTTCCACGTCCACCAAGGCGGTGCTGGTGGATGAAACGGGTACCGTTCTGCGCAAGGCCTATCGCCTGAGCCAGGGGAACCCCATCGAAGACACCAAGACGATTCTCGCCGAACTCAAGGACGCCGTGGAGGCCGACGGCGCCACCCTGGAGGTGGCGGGATTCGGCGCCACCGGTTATGCCGCCCCGGTGCTGGAGGCGGCGCTCAATGCCGATGTCAACATCGTCGAGACCATCGCCCATATGCAATCGGCGCGCACTTATTTCCCGGCGGCCGATGTGGTGTGTGACATCGGCGGCCAGGACATCAAGGTCCTGTTCCTCCAGGATCAGGACATCACGGATTTCAAACTGTCCAATCAGTGCTCGGCGGGCAACGGCATGCTGCTGCAGGCCATGGCCGAGCAATTCGCGGTGCCCATCACGGACTATGCCGAGGTGGCCTTTGCTGCCCGGCTCGCGCCCCGCTTCAGTTATGGATGCGCGGTGTTTCTCGATTCCGACCGGGTGAATTTTCAGAAGGAAGGTTATCGCAAGGATGAGTTGCTGGCAGGCCTCGCCCAGGTCCTGCCCAGGAATATCTGGCAGTATGTCGTGGGTGTCCCGCGCCTGGCCGAGTTGGGCCGGGTCTTCGTGCTCCAGGGCGGCACCCAGAAAAACCTCGCGGCCGTCAAGGCCCAGGTGGATTATATCCGCGCGCGGGTGCCTGGAGCACAGATCCATGTCCACCCCCATTGCGGCGAGGCGGGCGCCATCGGCGCCGCCATGGAGGCCTGGCGGGTGGTGAAGGAGCGGGGAGGCACGCGCTTCGTCGGCCTGGAGGCCGCCATCGCGCTCAGCTACGAGACCCGCACCGATGAAGAGACGCGTTGCAGTTTCTGCGCCAATCACTGCTCCCGCACCTTTATCGACAGCCGCACCCCGGCGGGTGACAGTGCCCGCTATATTGCCGGCTTTTCCTGCGAGAAAGGCACGGTGGAGAGCAAGCAGGCCCTCAAGGCGCTCAGCGCGCAACAAAAGGCGCGCCGCAGCCGCTATCCCAATCTGCTGGAATGGGAGGCGCAACAGGCCTTCAGGCCGGGTGACCCGCCCGCACCGCTGCCCGCCGCGGGCACGCCGCTGACGGAGATCGTGATGCAGCGCACCCTGCTGGGACGGCTGCGGCGGCGCACGGTGAGCCGCGTCTTCCAGCGCAGTTCCCCGGCTGCCGGCGCGCGCCGCGCCCGGCTGCGCATCGGCCTGCCCCGGGTGCTCAATATGTACGGCACGGCGCCATTATGGCGCGCCTATTTCGAAACACTGGGCATCCCCCGCCCGCACATCGTCTGGAGCGACGCGACCTCGGAGGAGCTGTTTGCCGAAGGCGGCAAGTACGGGGCCGTCGATCCCTGCTACCCCAGCAAGTGCGCCCAGGCCCACATTCATCAATTGTTGTTTCACCGGCGCCGCGGCGGCCCCCTCGACTACCTGTTCTTCCCCTGTCTCCTCTCCCTGCCCACCTTCGTCAGCCACACCGGCGATGCCGCCTGTTGCCCGGTAGTGGCCGGCACCCCCAAGGTCATGCGCGCAGCATTCACCAAGGAGATGGATTTCTTTGCCCGGGCCGGACTGGAATTCGTCGATCCCGCGCTGCACCTCAATGAGCCCGAGTTGTTCAATCAGCAGCTCTGGGAGAGCTGGGGTGGGCGCCTGGGGATCACCCGCGACGAGCACGACCATGCCCTGGGGCGGGGCTGGCAGGCTCTGGATGCCTTTGATCGCTCCTTGCAGGAGCGGGGACGGGCGATCCTGGAACAGGTGGAGCAGGAGGGGCGCATGGCCATCCTGGTGCTGGGGCGGCCCTACCACGCAGACCCCGGACTGCACCACGGCATCCCCGAGGCGCTGCAGGCGCTGGGTTACCCCATCCTCTCCCTGCGCGCCATTCCCCGCGATGCCGCCTATCTGGCGCGCTTCTTCCGCGCCGATCTGGCCGTAGGCCGTATCGAGGACGTCTTCGACATCCGTGATGTGTGGCCGGAAAACTATTCCACCAACTCGGCACAGAAGGTCTGGGCCGCCAAATTCGCCGCCCGCCATCCCAATCTGGCGGTCCTGGATCTGTCCAGCTTCAAGTGCGGCCACGACGCCCCCACCTATGGCCTCATCGACGCCATTCTCAAGGCTGCCGGCACCCCGCGCCTCATCATGCACGATCTGGACGCCAACCGTTCGGCCGGGTCCATCGCAATCCGCACCCAGACCTTCGCCTATACCCTGCAGCGGCGGGCGGAGGCTGTGGCCCGCCGCCACAGCAGCAACGGCGCAGCCGGCTCGGCACAGTTGGCCCAGTTCATCGCCGGCCTCTCGGCGCGGCGTCCCTTTCCGGTGCGCATCGTGCACCAAGCCATGGAGGCCAGGCCATGAACTCGAACATCGTGCATCCCGATTTCCAGCAGCGTCGCCCGGCTGCGGGCAGTGTACCCGCCACCGGGAACGAGCATTTCCCGCCCGGGAGTGAAAGAGCGGTCCCTGAGCAGCAGCCAAGTGCTGCTGCGCTGGCCATGAAGTCCCGCCCCCGCAAGCTGTGGATGTCAGGGCTGAGTTGGAGCCATGATCTGTTGATCTGCGCGGCCATGCGCGGCCTGGGCTACCCCATGGAGCCGCTGCCGGTGCCCGACAAGGCGGCGTTGCGCCTCGGCAAGGAGTTCGGCAATCGCGGCCAGTGCAACCCGACTTACTATACGGTGGGGAATCTGATCAAACACCTCCAGCAGCTGGAGGCCGGCGGCCTTTCCCGGCAGCGCATCATCCAGGAGCACGCCTTTGTCACCGCCGGCGCCTGCGGCCCGTGCCGCTTCGGGATGTATATCACCGAATACCGCAAGGCCCTGAAGGATGCTGGCTTCGACGGCTTCCGGGTTGTGCTGCTGCAGCAGGAGGCCGGATTGCAGCAGATCCACGGCGAGCAGGCGGTCATCGAGTTCAGCCCACGCTTTTTCCGCACCCTGCTAAAGGCGGTGCTGGCCGGTGACGTGCTCAATCTCATGGCCTACCGCCTCCGCCCCTACGAACTGGAAGCAGGGGCCACCGATAGTGCGCTGGCCCGATGCCGGACACTGCTCAGCGACGCCCTGCAACAGGGGCGCTCACTGCCAGGCGCCTTGCGGCGCTGCCGGCACATCCTGGCTGCGGTGGCGGTCAACCGCCTGCAGCCCAAACCCTTGGTGAGTATCATTGGGGAATTCTGGGCCATGACCACCGAGGGCGAGGGCAACTACCACCTGCAGCGCTTTCTCGAAGGGCAGGGGGCGGAGGTGGCCATCCAGCCCCTCAGCAACTGGCTTCTTTACCTGCTTTGGGAACAGATTCAAGATACCCGGCGGCGCCTGGAATTGCGTGCCCAAGACGGCGGCGTCCGGGGTCTGCAGGGCACGCAGCCACGTAAAAAGCTGCTACTCTTGAAAGCCGCCCGTTTTCTTTTCCGGGCCTGGTTCCGGCGTTATGCCGCCGCCATCGGCCTGCAGCGCTATCACCTTCCCGATCTCGATGAGATGGCGCGCATTGCCGACCCTTATTATGACAAGGAACTGCGTGGCGGCGAGTCCTTCATGGAGGTGGGCAAGCTCATCGACAGTGTGGAGGCGCGCCGCGCGCACTTGGTGGTCTCCGTCAAGCCCTTCGGCTGCATGCCCAGTTCCTCTGTCTCCGATGGCGTGCAGAGCCTGGTCACCGCGCGCTACCCGGAGGCGCTGTTTTGTGCCATCGAGACCAGTGGCGATGGTGAGGTCAATGCTCACAGCAGGATTCAGATGATGTTGTTCAAGGCGCACCAAGTGGCCCGCGAGGAGTACCAAGATGCCTTGCGGCGGCTAGGGATCTCGGAGCAAGAGGCCGGCCAGCGGCTGGCCCGCAGGCGGCGACAGAGTTCTGCCCTCTATCAGCCACAGCGTCGCTGTGCCGGCCATGCCGCAAATCTCATTCTGGAGTTGGAAAGATAGAGGAAGCCGTCATCCAGGCAATTGTTTACCTTCGGCGGCGTCCAACACGCCGCGTGCCATACGGTATATCCACCAGGCCACGGAACCGGCTGCAACGACGTAGCCGACACCGTAATAAGAAGTTCCCACAGAGATGGCCAGCAAGATAAAAAAGACTATGAAGGTCTTTAGCAGCCATTGATGGTGGGAGATCAGAAACACCATGAAGGGCGGCGGCTCGGCCCCATGGTTTGCGGTTAATTTTTTATATTCACGGAGTTTGATGATATTGATGATGGCACCCAGCAGGGCAGGAAATAACAGGATATGCAGACCGTAGGCAATCCACAGGATCAGCCGCTGGGATTTCTCATAGTGTTCGTCTGAAATGGCCATGGTTTTCTCCCTCGCTGGTTATTATTCCAGCGGCAGTTTCTGTTTTTCAAACTCCAGCCGTTCCAGGAGGATCTGCGCATGACCCTCTTCATATTCGCCCAAGCGGTGGCAGACCTCCGCTACGCTGGTATTGGCTGATGATCCGAGGTCTTTGTACAATCGGTGGGTAAAATGCTCGATTTCCAGCGCTGCTTCCAGGATGGTGGTTGCCATGACAGGGCCGGTGACAAAGTAATGGTCCTGGATTGCCTCCAGTCTTTCCAGGCAAGCATCGAACTCAGGGGGCAGGGGGATGGTTTCCAAAACCTCGCCAGCAGCGATTGCTTCCTGTAATACAAGAAACTCCTGGGCATGGGCACGTTCTTCCTCAGCCAGTTCCTGGAGCAGTTCGCTGATCCCTCTGTCATAGGGCTTAAAGCGCCGCGCCCATTCCTGGTATAACAAGCCGCAATGTTGTTCCAGATCGATTGCCAGTGCTACCACCTGCAAGGCGTTATCAACCGTTGTGCTCATATCAGGTCACCTCCCTTTGTCCACACGGCGGGCATCCTGCATCCCAATGTAGCCGCTTCCAGAATAAAAAGTCCAATTCTGTGGTGCAGCCCCTATCCCGAATGGCCTTCTCTTTTCGATTCAGGTCAGCCGTTGTGGTGTCCTCTAAAGGATATTGCCCGCAAGGATTCGATATCATCGATCCAGACCTGTTTGCCGTTCACTGTGATCAGCCCCTGCTGATGAAAACGGCTGAAAATCCGGCTGACTGTCTCCAGTGCCAGGCCCAGATAATTGGCAATATCCTTGCGGGACATGCTTAAGTTGAACTCTCTTGCAGAAAATCCCAGCTTGCGGAAACGACTGGAAAGGCTCAGTAAAAAGGCGGCAAAACGCTGTTCGGCGCTGCCTGCGCCCACCATCATGAGCAGCTCTTTATCCTCCAGGATTTCACGGCTCATCAGGCGCAGCAGATGATGCACAAGTTCCGGGATTTTGCGGGCAAGTTTCTCAAACAGGGCGAATGGAATTGCACAGACATTGGTAGTCTCCAATGTCTGTGCAAAGCAGGAGTAGCGCTCCCTGGCGATGGCGTCCAGACCGATGATCTCGCCAGGCAGGTGGAAGCCGATCACCTGTTCCATGCCCTGTTCGTTGATGATGACGGTCTTTATTGTGCCTGAGCGGACTACATAGAGGTTGTGAAATGGCTCGCCGGGGTGGAATAGATAGTCGCGTGCCTCAAGCAGTTGCTGGGTCATGATGCCATCCAGCGCCCTCAGAGCGGACTCAGGGAGACCGCAGGGCAGACACGGCTCACGGTGATTGCAGCTGGCACAAGCAGCCTGCAGGCGTGGATAATCGATGATCGCGCCAAGTTTGTGAGGCATAGTCTGTCCCTGTATGCGCTTCTTGCTGCCAGCATGGCTGTTGCTGAGCAGGTGGTCAAGCTCTGAACCTGCCATTCTAAACCTGTGTGTCACACACGGGTCAAGGCCGCTAGTCAGAAGCAGAAACCGACTCGATCAGGTGGCAGACGGAGTCGCCATCGGGTACGCCATCAGGCATGATCTTCCATTTCGTCAGCGCATCCTCCATGCGCGCCTGGAGTCTGTTCAACTCCTCCAGGCGCTTGTGGTTTTCCTCGATGCGCCGCTGAATGATCGCCCGCACCCGGGGGCAGGGCGAATGCCCGCGAGCGCTGTCCTCAAAGATCTGACTGATATCAGACAAGGTGTAGCCGAGATCCTTGGCCTGGCGAATGAATCGCAGGCGTGTCATGTCGCGGTCACTGAATAACCGGTAGCGGTTGACCGGGTCGCGTTCGGGTTTCAATAAGCCGATACGGATATAATGCCTCACAGTATCGGGTGTCATGCCCGACCTTTTGGCGAATTCCGTGAGCGTTAACTTTCCCTGCATAATATATTCCTCGCTGTGATCGCTATTATTTTCTGATCAAATCGTGACCACAGACCTGTTTCAGTAATCCAAAGATCTGGTCGTCACTCGTTGGCAGGTATGTAGTGACAGTGTAATACCTGGGTGCTACACACAGGTCAAGCCCTCTGATTAGAAGGGGTAAGGCTCCTAAGGGCATGCTTGACAAATAAACGGTGCAGGGTATGTTGTGGATAGCCGGGACAAGGAAGGAGTAACGATGACATGAGAAAACATCTCGCAGTATTGTCATTAACCACAGCCGTGCTCAGTATGCCGGGTTTTGCATCGACAAACCCTGATGGCCGGTCGTTATTCACCAGCAAGTGCGCGATGTGTCATGGCATCGGCCAGAAGAAGCTGGGGCCCGCCGTCAAGTCCATGAGCCCAGATCCCAAGGTCCTGCGCATCACCATCGCCAAGGGTCGAAATGCAATGCCAGGCTATGCCGGAAAACTGAAGAGTGCCGAGATTGATGCGCTGGTCGATTATCTGCTGGCGAATCAGTGAGGCCAAAGCAGTAAAGACATCATGCTCAAGGGGGAGGAAACCAGCCGCGGATATCGCTATGACCTGATCTATAATGCCGACTTTTTCATGTAGATAACAAAATAACAAGGGGAGTCCGAGATGAAAAAGAGATGCCACTGCTTGAGTCTCGTTGCTGTAATCGGGCATTCCAGATTGACCTGGATGCTATCATTAACTCTCATCGCCAATTTCCTGATCATTAGCAGCGCGCAGGCAATCCCTGCCTTTGCGCGCAAATACCAGTCTGAATGCAGTGCCTGCCATAACAACTGGCCCGCTCTGAATGCCACGGGCCGCAAGTTCAAGGAGCAGGGCTATCGCATGTCTCGTGATGAAGAGCAGGGTTTCATGGGTTGGGACAAGACGCTGCCTGTTACCGCCATGATCAAGGCCCGCCCCTATGAAAAAAAGGATAGTGGCGATAAAAAGCTGCGCGCACTGCACGAAGTGGAGGTTATGCTGGCGGGTGTCATGGCCAGGAACATTTCCGGTTTTTTCGAACTCGAGGCTGAGGATGACAACGATTTTAATCTTGAAGTGCCGGTTGCATCGGTCGCCTATCACCACAGCGATGTCCTCAATGTTCAGTTTTCATGGGGCCCGATCACCTGGAATGACCCCTATGATGTCTATTCCAATGCCCGCAAATTGACCCGCAATCGCGCCTCGGTGATAGACCAGTCTTTTGGCGGCGCCGATGCCAATGGACGGTTGCGCGACTCGCGACAGAACATCACCCTTTATGGCAGGCCGATGGAAACGATTTACTACAGCATTGGTATCAGCGGCCTTGCGGGTGACTCCGAGGGTGAGGACAGTGATGTCATCAACGGTCGCCTGGCCTGGGACATCAGGCCAGACATCATGGTCGGGCTCACCGCCATGAGTGGTACCTGCAACAATACGGCGGCCAGCTGCGCAGTTGACAGGGATTTTACCCGTTTTGGCATTGATGCACAGGCCGATCTCGGCGAGATTCGCCTGCTGGGTTCCTTTCTGAGGGCCACGGACGACAACAGCGCGGGCAGCAACGAGGATGAAAATAATGCTGTATTTATAGAGGCCCGCTATACGTTCGAGAAGGAAGGCCGTCCGACCTTCGTGCCGTTGCTGCGTTTGGACAGTTATGAGAAAAATGACGGTCAGGATGATTATACTGAAATCACTGTCCAACTCAGTTGTTACTTTACACAAAATTCGCGCGGCTTTATCGAGTACTGGAACCAGAATGCACCCGGCTCGGGCAATGATGACGATATGCTGACCTTGCAGGCAGAGGTTGCATTCTAGGTTCTGCTGAGCAGAGCGCCTGGCGTATCTTGAATTGGGCTTTGTTACCGTTTGTCTTTATAGTCTGGCCTGGAATGGCGGCAGCGGCACCAAGTGCAGTCACATCCCGCCGGCGGTGTGTCCGGTGCCGGGCGGCTTGATCGATAGAGGCGCCTTACCACTGGGAAGCAAAGGGATTTCCAGTGGCGCGCTGCGGTGTAGCGCTGCAGCCAGCGGCGACCGTCCGCCGCGTCCTCCATGAAGCGGTCTATGCTCTTCAGCAGGGTATTGTATCCCCGGTCCCCCAGGCGCTGGTAGAAATAGCGGTTCACCAGGGCGGCCCGCAGCAGCCCCCCCAGCCGTCTGTGCCACAGGCGATCATATTCCTGCGGCTGCTCCGCCAGCAGCGCCTGCGCGGCAAGGTGTCCGGACAGCATGGCATAGCGCATCCCGAACCCCCACAGGGCATCCTGGAATCCGGCAGATTCCCCCGCATACAACAGGCCGCCCTTGTGCGCAGAGCGGGGATAGAGGAAATTGGCTGCGCCTCCAGTGCGCCGGGGATTTTTCATTTCCAGTCCCAGCGCAGTGCGAAAAAATTCTCGGCACCGTGCCAGGTATTGCCGTTCATTGTGGAAGTCGGCATACATCCATGACATCAGGGTGCCGTGGCCGCCCTGGATGAGCACATAGGCATAACCCTTTGGCGCCAGCTTGTCCGACAGGGCAACATAGGCGCCATCGGCCATGTCCGTGTCAAACAGGTATCCCGTACCTATGGCATCGGCGCCATGGGGGCCACCCGCTTCAATTCCCCCTGCGGGCAAGTGGCGGCACGATTCTCCAAAACGGATGGTGACCCCGGCAGCCAGGGCTTGTTCTTTGAGTCCATGATCAAGCGTCCCCGGTCTGCTGCCGCGCCTGACGATATAGGCCATGGGCTGCGGGGATTGATAGTCATGTTCGCCTCCTTGCGCATCGAACAGCACCACCTTGTGAAAGGGCGTCGCCGGGAAATTGGCCGCAATGCCCAGGTCCGCCAGTTCCTCCAGGACATCACCCGCGGTGGTCCAGTTTTCCAGCCCCTGAAGATCATCATGAAAGCGGCCGCCCACCGTACTGTGGCGCTCGTAGACAGTCACTTGGCATCCTGCCTTGGCCAGGGTGATGGCCGCCGCCAGGCCTGCCGGCCCAGCACCGCAGATGGAAATCGCCTTCCCATCGACCTCGGCCGCTGATGGTTTGCAACATGCCATTGATTGCGCTCCAGGTCAGGGTTCCTTGGCCACAGCCGTTGCTAGTCGCTGAGGATCACCATCTGATGGGCAATGCCGCGGCCGATATCGATCTCGCCGAGGACCGTCATAGATTGCGGATCCACGACCCAGATCTTCGGCTCCATGCGGCTGGATATATAAAGCTTGCCCACCGTCTCTGCATAGGCGAGATGATAGGGTGCAGGGTGCAGATCGACAGTGCGCCGTTCGCCGTTTCTCAGGTCGATGCGGATCAGCTTGCCGTCGCCCTTGCTGGTGACGAACAGCCAGCGTCCGTCTGCAGAGACAGCGATGCCGTGCGGTGCTGTGCCAACGGCATAGTATTTGCCGATTGTTGCATTCTCCACATCCACTTCGACCACCTTGCCCCCAGCAACATCCACCGCAAAAAGCCGCTCGCCATGGGCGCTCGCCGCAAGGTGTTCGGGCTCGCCGCCGACCTTGATATTGCGGCTGACCGACCAGTCACGGGTGTCGATCACGCTCACTGTGCCAGGTTGGGCATTGGAGACGTACAGCTGTTTGCCATCAGGGCTGAACACGGCAAAGTTGGGCCGGCCACCCGTGTGCACGGACTTCACGATGTTCATCTTGTCCAGATCGATGACCGATATTCCGCCGCCACCGGAATGGACGGCGATGGCGGTCTTGCCGTCGGGGGAGACCGCTGTGTGATGGGTCGGGCCGCGCACTTCGATGCGCCTTATGACACGGCCCTGTCTGCGATCGATGATGGACACATAGCTGGGGGCGGCAGGCGTGTTTTTCTTTGCAGCCCTCGAATGATGGGCGGCGTGCTCGGCTTCACTGACCGCTGCCGGTTTGGCCGGCTGCTGTACATCAGCGCTGCCAGGCTGGAACATGCTGCCCGCCACCAGATAGTCGCTGTTGAGGTTGCCTGCCAGGCCATGGGCATTTTCCAGTTCGCCGATGCGTGCGGTGATGGCGTCTGTGCGCAGATCAATGGCCAGCACTTCATTGGCCTCGCCGGTTGGAACGTACATCAACGGTGCCGCGCTGGCAGTCAATGGGGCCATAAGAACCAAAGCCAGAGTAATAAGCGCAGTCGTCTTCATCGTACCTCCTTTCAGCGTCAGCGGGGGCGTCCGCTGAGTGATGTGCGTAGATGTTGCAGCACTATCGTCCCACCCATTACTCATCACACATCACCTTCCCGACTGGCACTGCTTCCCTGGTCGAAGCATGAACGGCAGAAATGCTGCCGCGGAGCTTCTCAAAGCTTCTTATAGACCTCCGCTCCTTCCTCACGGAACTGCACCGCCTGCTCGGCCATGCCTTGCTCCACCGCGATCTGCACGTCCTGGATGCCCTGCTTGCGGGCATAGTCGCGCACCTCCTGGGTGATTTTCATGGAGCAGAACTGGGGGCCGCACATGGAGCAGAAGTGGGCCAGCTTGTGGCCTTCCTTGGGCAGGGTCTCGTCGTGGAAGGAGCGCGCCCGCTCCGGGTCCAGGGCCAGGTTGAACTGGTCCTCCCAGCGGAACTCGAAGCGCGCCTTGGAGAGCGCGTTGTCGCGCACCTGGGCGCCGGGGTGGCCCTTGGCCAGGTCGGCGGCGTGGGCGGCCAGCTTGTAGGTGATGATGCCCTCGCGCACGTCGTCCTTGTCGGGCAGGCCCAGGTGTTCCTTGGGGGTGACGTAGCACAGCATGGCGGTGCCGTACCAGCCGATCATGGCGGCGCCTATCCCTGAGGTGATGTGGTCGTAGCCGGGAGCGATGTCGGTGGTCAGCGGGCCCAGGGTGTAGAAGGGCGCCTCGCCACAGGTCTCCAGCTGCTTGTCCATGTTCGCCTTGATCATGTGCATGGGCACATGGCCGGGGCCCTCGATCATGGTCTGCACGTCATGGCGCCAGGCGATGCGGGTCAGTTCCCCCAGGGTCTCCAGCTCGGCGAACTGGGCGGCGTCGTTGGCGTCGGCGATGGCGCCGGGACGCAGGCCGTCCCCCAGGGAGAAGGCCACGTCATAGGCCTTCATGATTTCACAGATCTCCTCGAAATGGGTGTAGAGGAAGTTCTCCTGGTGGTGGGCCAGGCACCACTTGGCGAGGATGGAGCCGCCCCGGGAGACGATGCCGGTGAGCCGTTTGGCGGTCAGCGGGATGTAGGCCAGGCGCACCCCGGCGTGGATGGTGAAATAGTCCACCCCCTGTTCCGCCTGTTCGATGAGGGTGTCGCGGAAGATATCCCAGCTCAGTTCCTCGGCCTTGCCGTCCACCTTCTCCAGGGCCTGGTAGATGGGCACGGTGCCGATGGGCACCGGTGAATTGCGGATGATCCATTCCCGGGTTTCGTGGATGTTCTTGCCGGTGGACAGGTCCATCACCGTATCGGCCCCCCAGCGGATGCCCCACACCATTTTCTCCACTTCCTCGGCGATGGAGGAGCCCAGCGCGGAGTTGCCGATGTTGGCATTGATCTTCACTAGGAAGTTGCGCCCGATGATCATGGGCTCGACCTCGGGGTGGTTGATGTTGGCGGGGATGATGGCGCGCCCCTTTGCCACTTCCTCGCGCACGAACTCCGCGCTGATGACTTCGGGAGTGGCGGCGCCGAAAGACTCGCCGGCATGCTGGTTTAGCAGGCCGGCATCGCGCAGGGCCTCGCGGCGCTGGTTTTCGCGGATAGCCACGTATTCCATCTCCGGGGTGACGATGCCCTGCCGGGCATAGTGCATCTGGCTGACGTTGCAGCCGGCTCGCGCCCGCCGCGGTTGGCGCAGATGGGGGAAGCGCAGCGCCTCCAGCGCCGGGTCGGCGTTGCGCGCCCGGCCGTAGCGGGAACTGAACTCCGCCAGGGTTTCACTGTCGTCCCGTTCCGCGATCCAGGGGCTGCGCAGCGCCGGCAGGCCCCGGCGCAGGTCGATCTGCACCTCGGGATCGGTGTAGGGGCCGGAAGTGTCGTAGACCGTGACGGCAGCGTTGCTTTCGCGGCCCTCAGCGCTGAGGGTGTCGGCAAGCTGGATTTCCCGCATGGGAACGCGCAGATCGGGGCGGCTGCCACTGACATAGACCTTGCGTGAGCCAGGAAAGGGTTGGCGCATCGCTTGGTCCAGATCGGCGCTGCGCTGGGGAATCTGTTCGGGAATGGCGTTCATGATACATCCTCTTCAGTTGGTGTCTCCCG
>CAYRLE010000019.1:0-35505 GCA_964425105.1 uncultured Gammaproteobacteria bacterium
AGTAACATTTATTCCCAATCGTCCTGCACTATCTACGACTACAGAGCCGAAGAATGGCGTGATATGGATCATGTCTGTACCGTCGTACAGGAAATGCAGCACATGGTTGATAATCAGCGTATCGACTGCAACAGCACTGCCACCGATATTCTTGATCGTCTTCGCGCCCAGTCCGTCGATGTTCAGCGTCGGTGTCGCCGTGTTGTTTGACCGGTCAAACTTGACGGTATAGATCCTTCCGATTTCATAGGCGCTAATGCCGAGCGCTGCCGTGTAGGCATCTCCTGTTCCGCCGGTGGTCACCGGCTTCAGTGTGTTATTGATGCTCTCGTCGATGTCGCCTTTGTATTGCGCGGCATCCGCCGTCGTCGTGTAATTGGGCAGCATGATTAAACTCCTATTGCCTCATAGCCAGCCACGTTGCTGACTGCAACTGGCGAGCCGGTTGAATCGAATACCCACAATGTGAATCCCGTCGTGGTCACGTTGGTATGCGTTGCGGTCAGGCCGACGCCCTCCACCATCGGGTCAATCCACGGCGCCTGGTGGAACGGCTTATCGAATGTCACCGCCAGGCCCGTGGCCGGCACCGTCAGCCCGGTCTTGCGCTCCTTGCGCTCCTCGTTGTCGATGGTGGGCGTGAATGCCGAGACATAGGCCACGCCCTTGGTGGTGTCCAGCGACAGCTGGAACTTGAAATAACGTGCGGTCAGGTTGCCGATGGACCACGCCTCGAATCCGTCATAGGCCCCGGCCACCGGGCGGTAGTCGATCTGCAGCCTGGGGTCAGCGATACCTGTCTCGCCGAACCCCAGCGCCGACTCGATGTCCGCCCAGACCCGCGCTGCGCTGTCGAAGCCGAGATCCACCTCAGTCGCCTCATAGGTGCAGGTGGGAAACGGATAGGGCACGAACTGGTCGAACACCTCCCAGCCATCCAGCAGCGTGGCGCAGCGGAAATTATCGATATGAAACCCGGTAGTGGCCGTATCCGACGTGCTGCTGGTGATATAGGGGCTGAATGACGCCTTGATGATGGCCGGGTTCCCGGCGCCATCCAGCCCGCTGTCCGTTGCCGTCATGTCCGGCTGGGGCGGTTTGGTGGCGCCGATCCAGAAATTAAGGGTGTCGCCCACCACTTCCAGATTGATGCGGTATGTCCACCCGACAATCAGCGCCTGGGTCAGGGTCGCCAGGATATCGCTCTGCAGATACCCCCCGTTTTTGAATAGCGTCCATGTCGCGCCGTCGGTGACCACGCCATAGTAATTCTCATTATTGGCGTCGTGCCGCACCGCAATGCCCATGTTGCCCTGGATGGATGCCACGTAGAGATCGGCGGAGACCACATAGTCCGCCACCGGCGGCTTGGCATTGGCATCGTAGATGTTCAGCTCGTTGGAGACGCCCACCAGGCGGTTGCCATAGATCTTCGCCGACCAGTTGTCCGGCAGGCCGGTCTGCTGGTCCGTCCACAAAGAGCCTTCGGAGGTATGGCTGCCTGAGAGCGTGCCGTCCGCGGCAGTGAACGTGTCGTTGGTGAATTCCCCATCGGCGGGCAGTTGCGACGACGGCACCAGCACCCCGCTATAGTGGCGTACGAAATTGGTCAGCGTGCCGCCCCAGTCCGGCGCCTGCGGCGCACTGGAGATCACGTCATAGGTGTTGACGAACAGCAGATCGGCTGTCGCCGCCGTCAGTGATTCATTGGGTACGGTGGCACTGTCCACCGCCTTGATGAGTAGCGTCCAGTCCCCGGGTGGCAGATCTGCGGTGGTGATATTGGTGCCGCGCGTGACCGTGGTCAACGGCGTGGCATCCTCCCAGGTGGTATTGCCACGCGGCCTATAGCGGAGGATATACCCCTCCAGGTCCGGGTCTTCGTTAGGATCCCAACGCAGCACCGCCACGCTGCCGTTCTGCGCCACGAAAAAACCCGTAACATCGGCCGGCGGCGTGGTTTTGCCGATCACCGTCTCCGTGGTCGCCGTCCAGTCGGAGGGCACGCCGAATGCCGTCACGGTGCGGATCTCCAGGGCGTAGGTAACGCCATCCTCCACCTCGCCGAAGGGGATGGCGCCGGTGGCGCTGTCCACCGGCGGCACCGTCGCCCAAGCGCCGCCGGAGCCTGAGATGCGGTAGCGTCCCTCCACGCGCAAGGCATGGAATCCGCTGGCGCCGACAAACTGAAACCCCACCACGATGCGGCTCTGCAGCGCCCCGTCACCCGCGCGCACCAGCACCGACTCGTCCGAGGCCACTGAGCTGATGATGGGCGCCGGCGGTTTGATGGTCGCCGGGTCCGCCGGCAGCGTAATGCCGGGCGAAAATGGCGGGATGGCGCCGCTGTCCGCGCTCTGGATCGCATCGGCCTTGTCCGCCAGCACCACGCGCGCCGTGAGGTCAGGCCCCGGCTCGATGCGCGTCACGATCAGATCCACGCTCTCATTGCCGAATTCGCCGAACAGGAACAGATCCCCCGCCTGCGGCCCACTCACCGGCGCCTGCAGCGTCAGGCTGGTGATATTGGTCCCGGCTACCGTCACCACCTGCGCCAAAACGCTCTGGTTGCTGGCGGTGCGGATGCGCACGGCATAGCTCTTCGCCCCATCCATCACCAGCTCCTCATCCACGGTGATGGCGGTCACGTTGCTGCTGCCGTCCAGCGTCACGCTCTTGATGCGCCCGGCGCCCAGGCCCCACAGCGGCACGTCATGCACCGCCACCACATAATCGCCGCGCCGCGCCACCAGGTGTTCCACATCCACGTTCAGCTCGTACTCCTCTGGGCGCAGGCGCAGCGCGGCCAGATAATAGCGGCCCAATTTCCAGGCATGGTTATAGTTGGTAACCCCGCGAAACTCCAGCGACTCAAATTTCGTGGCGTTGGCTTGGGTGTATCCATCGTCATAGACAATGGCCAAGTCCTCCTGCCAATCGGCATCCTCGTTGAGAAACCGGATCTTGATGGCATGGGGCAGGTCCGGGAAGCGCTTCACGGCGCGGAACCCCCAGGAATTGCGCGGCGTGAAATGCTGCACGGGCACGGTCTGGCCGGTGTCGCGCACCACGCTGTACTGCCCGTCCGGCAGCGCCCAGGAAGCGCGCCCCGCGGCGGCGATATCACGGCACAGCTCGAACACCGTGGTGCGATAATCGATCACCGCGTCGAAATTGTAGCCCTTGGCCGTACATTCATCCGCCCAGGCCTTCAGCTCGCTGGCCACTAGGCGGCTGGTGGGAAGGGCCCGCGCATTGGCAGACCCGGAGAGCACATCTGCATAGGCCCAGGCCGGGTTGCGCGTCGCCTGCTCGCTCCACGTGGAACCATCCCACACCTGCAGGCGCGCCTGTGCAATGCAGTTGAAGCGGTCGATCACCCGGTTGAGCTGGTCGCTGGCCTTCACCACCAGGGCGAAATAGAGGATGCCGCTGGTATTGACAGGCGGGTTGTGGTTGATGGTGCGCAGCGCGGTCCAGGTGGTGGCGTCCGTCAGCACATCTTTGGCGCCATAGACATTGTTGATGTTCATCTCATAGGTGCGCGTCACACGCACGTCGTATTGCCCCTTGGCCACCCGCCAGCGTATGCCCGCCCGCTGAGGTGTATTCGTCTCGGCATTGACGCGCAGTTGCGTGGCATCCGCCACCTGAATCAAACCGGATGAGAGCGTCAACCCCTGGGCGTCGATGACATTTGACCAGGTGTTGGCCCCCGCTGGCGAATATTCGATCTTGATCCCCACCTCCATGGGATGGCGCTTACCCTTCTTCGTGGTCCGTGCCAGCCCTTGGGGAAACGTCAGATCGACGCTGATCTCCTCCGCGTCCGCCTGCGTGGTGCGCGTCGCCGAGTTGCCCGCCTGGTCGGAACGCGCCAGCGTGACAGACAGCGCCTCCTCGAACACGCTGTCCACAAACAGCGTGGGCGATTCGGTTACCTCGTACTGTACCCCCTCGTAGCTGGTAATGGGCGTGTCACCGATGCGCGGGTCGCTGATATCCAGCGGCCCATAGCCCAGGCAGAACAGCATGCGCATATACTGGGCATCGCCCACGATTTCGGTATAGGGCATGGCCGCCAACGGCGGGTAGAACCGGTGCCTGCCATAGACCCTGGGGATGGGACCATAGGGGTTGATCTGGTTGCGCACCCCGGTGATGGCGTCACGCCGCTGCGGGATCTCATCACCCCCCGTGTTCTGTGTCGGCGGGCCGATCAGGGTCTGCCCCAGGGCCATGATGCCCGCGGCCGCCACTCCCTTCACCACACCAGACAACCCCAGCGCGCCCGGTATCCACAACGAGGCCGCCAGCAGCGCAAAGCTCAGAAACGTCTGCCCATCACCTGGCACCACGCGCACCGTCACCGTCTGCCCCGCCCCGGGTATCGTCTCGGCCCAGCGCTCCCGGGGCACCGGCTCGCCATCCAGTTCCACGTAGAGGTCATCGCGGGCCTGCCCCAGCATCTGCGCCAGCGACAGCCCCGCCGGGAAATCGGCGCGCACCGTCTCACTGCGCAACGGATGTGCCGCGGCCACGACCTGCACGGCGCCCTTACCAGGCAATGCGCCACCCTCCCTCGAAGCGCCCGCGCCACAACGGCGAATAGAACGACTCCACTACCGCCCCGGCCGCGCGCCGCATATGCAGCATGACCCCGGCGCGCACCACCACCCCGGCATGCCAGCGCGCGCCATGAAACAACACGATATCCCCAGGCGCGAACTGCAGGATGGGCGTCCAACGGCTGGCCAGCTCCTCATGGACCACCCGCGCGGCATCCGTCCCGCTCGATGCGCCATAGGCGCCGGCATAACAGGGCAGCTCGATGCCGAACTCCTGCCCCATCACCAGGCGCACCAGGCCCCAGCAATCATAGCGTGGCCCCCTGCCCCAGGGCTCGAATTCCAGCCCCACATAGCGCGCCGGCCAGCGGGCATCGCCGGGCGCCGGGAGCGGCGCCGGGTCACGATGTGCCGCCACCGCCATCAGAACAGCCTCGGAAACTGCAGCGGATCGAACGACCCGCCGGGGAATGGCTCGCTGGCTACGTCCTCCCAGCCCAGCTCCGCCTCGATGCGCAGGGCGTCATAGCCCGCCTCTTTCATCGTGAACACATAGGGGCCCGCCTCCACCGTGTCCGGGCTGCTGGCCAGCACCACCTCCAGCGTCACCGTGGGTGGCGAGCTGAGGGCGCGCAGGTCGTCGATATAGTCCCGCGACACATTGTCGATGGCCAGGCGCACCGCCGGCAGCTGCTTGTCGTCGTCCATGGGCAGCGAGGTCTCGAATGGATAGGCGATGTAGGTGCCGTCGGCCCGCACCAGATTCTGCGTGTCGTTCACCAGGCGGATAGTCTGCGCCAGGCCGGAATGCTCGATCTTCACCGTCGTCAGAAACACCTCGCCAGTCTGCGCCGCGAGCATGGCCTGCAGAGCGGTGGCGGAGACCGTGCCCATCAGGGCAACTCCTCGACGCGGAACGTGGCCAGATATTTGCCGCCGCCCTTGGGCGTGAGCGCCGGCGGCTCCAGAAAGTTGTAATTCACGGTGTTGCCATTGCGGTCCACCCAACTGAACGGCAGCGCCCCACCCAGGGTGTCGTTGTCATAGAACGACTCCAGGGTATCGGCCTGGGCGGCGGTCAGAGATATCACCATGGTCTTGGGCTTGGGCGCCGCCGTGCTGCGCCGCCTGATCTTGGCAGGGCCAACGTCCATGGGTTGCCGGATCACATTTTCCGCCATGCGCTCGGTATAGCCAGACTGCCGGGGCAGTTGCGGCAGGGATGAGGGCCAGACGGCCATCAGCGCGCCACTCCTTGCGGCACCAGGCCCCAGCGGTTCTGTGCCGCCCGGGCGATGAGCCCGCCGCGGGAGATGTCATCGGCCACCGCGCGCACGAACACCCGGATCATCTCGCCGCCGTCCGGCGTACGCAGCTGCTGGGTTTCGGCCGGCACGGGGCCCTGATTGATGACCTGCACCAAGGTCTGGCCGCCCAGCTTGTCATTTGGTGTGATATTGCCAGACGCGCGCGGCGTGAACAGTTCCGGGCCGCGCTCGCCGACCAGATAAGACACGCCGGAAGATACCGCCCCGCCATGGGCCTTGCCGCCACCGAATATGCTGGGGAAACTCTCCCCCAGGCTGCTGAGTATCGGCTTGGTGATGGTGTTGCGGATGGCTATGCGCGCCAGATCGTTGAGGATGGAGTCCGCCAGGCTCTTGAAGTCAAGCTTGCCCTTGGTCACCATATCCGCCAGCGTGCCGGTAAACTGCTCGCCCCACTTCTCGGTGGCCTTCTGCAACTCGTTGAACGTCTTCTTGCCGTCCTCGCCCATCCCGATCAGCTCGTCGCGATATTTCGCCAGGGCGCGCTTGTAGATATCCTCGTCCAGTCCGGCCTTCAGCAGTTCGTCCAGCTCCCGCGTCTGCTGGATGAATCGCTCCTGCGGCGTGCGCGTCGCCTCATAGAGCCGCTCGATGCGCGCCTTGGTGTCGTCCGCTGCCTCGCCGGTGCCGATCAGGGCATCCCGGTACTGGATCAGCGCGCGCTGATAGGTGTCCTCGTCCAGCCCGCGCTTCAGCAGTTCGTCCAGTTCCCGGGTCTTCTGAATGAACTGCTCCTGCGGCGTGCGCGTCGCCTGGAACAGCCCCATGATCTTCTGCTTGCTCTCATCGGCGGCGCCGCCGGCGCCGATCAGTTGATCCCGGTATTTCGCCAGGGCGCGCAGATAGGTGCCCTCGTCCAGTCCTGCTGACAGCAGCGACTCAAGTTCCTGTGTCTGTTGGATGAATCGCTGCTGAGGTGTCAGCGTGGCCTGATAGATAGCGTTGATGCGCTTCTGCTGCGCCTCGATCTGTTTCGTCAGCTCGGCGGCCGCTTGGGCCGCGGCCTTGCGCGCAGCCTCGTTGTTTGCGGGGTTGTCGACCGTACCGTTGTCCTGTGCGAACCTGGCGGCATTTGCCGCCTCGTTTCTGATCTGGAATCGCAGCGCCCTGATCTGGCGTTCGAGTTCTGCGACCTGTTCCCTGCGAGAGGTGTCGCCGGAGAGGAAACCGCTGATCCCGGTGCCCAGCGTACCCTTGGCCTGAAGCTCCAGAATCTTCTTTCGCGCCTCATCTGCCCGCTCGCCCAATTCCTTGATCCGATCCAGCGCGCCGCCGACGAATCCGCCAGTGAAACTCAGATCTTCAGCCGTGCCGCTCATGGCTTCCAGCAGTGCCTTGGCCTTCTCAGCAGCCCATGTCATGGCGCTGGCCAGGCCATTGAGCACCGTGGTCAGGCCCGCCTCGCCGATGGCCTCCGCCAGTTGTGCGCCTGCGTCCTGCAGGTTTGAGAATGCGCCGCCCAGCGTATCCATCTGCAGCTGCATGGCATCGCCGAATTTCTCGTCGCCGATGCGCCGCAGATAGCCCTCGATGGCGGCCGCATTGTCCGCCACCGTGGTGGTCACGCCCTGGAATGTCAGACTCACTTGGTCGCCCTGCTTGCGGGCCTTGATGCCGAATTCCTTCAGGCGTTCGAATTCGCCGGTGGCAGCGTCCGCCACGGCCTCGATGAACTGGTTCAGGGATTTGCCCGTGGCACTCGCCGTGTTGCCATAGCTGCGCAGGGATTCGATGGAGGGGTCCAGCCCCAGGGCCTTGAGCTTGATGAACGAGTCCACCACCTCCTGCACCTGAAACGGTGTCTCGGCGGCGAACTGTTTCAGCGCGTCGAACTGCGTCTGGGCCTCCTCGGCGGAGCCCGTCACCGTGACCAGGGAGGCCCCCAGCCGCTCGAATTCCACGATGGTGGAGACGATGCCCTTGATCACCGCCGCGCTGCCCACGGCCGCCACCAGGGTGCGCATGCGCACCAGCTGCTGGTTGGTGCCGCCGAGCTGCTTGCCGGTCCGCTCCAGTTCGCGACCGGCGCCCTGCAGCGAGGCGCGGATCTTGCCGGCGCCGTCAGTCTCCAGCCTGAGGATCAGCGTGTCAGTCTTCTTGCCCATCGTTGAGAACCGCGATCATCTCCTGTTCCATCACCCGCAGCCACTCGAATGACTGCGCCACGTCGTCTATCTGCATCATCTGCGCCGCAGCCCGCACCCCTGCATAGTCGAACCCCAGGCAGCCGCCCATCATCGCCGTGCGCCGCTGTGTCAGGCAGGCCAGAAACAGGTTCACCGTCTCTATGACCTCCGGCAGAAGGTCGGGCTCCGGGCAGTCCTTGCAGCGTGTCGTGGGTACGCAGAAATCCCTCTCGCACACCGTCTTGCAGTACCCGGGTCCGACTTCGTCGGCGCCCAGGAACCAGCGCACCCACGCGGTCAGTTTTTTGCCGGCGCCCCGTTGCTGGCCATCACCAGCCCGGTATGGGCGGCCGCCATGAAATAGGGCACGTCCATGGCCGCCGCCAGCGCCTCGGCGCTGAACGGGATGGGCTCGCCCTCCTCGTCGCAGACGCCCTCCCAGCCCGTGATCCTGCGCCGCACCTCGGCGTCGAACTCCTCGTCGCTGAGCCCTGCCAGCGCGCGCGCCTCGCTGCGCGTCATCAGCCGGAAGCGCAGCTTGATCTCGCAGGCCTCCACCGCCCCGCTGCCATCGCCAGATGGCACGCGCACCGTCACCGGCCACAACACCTCGCGCTGCTTCGCCATCCTGAACATCAGACCGCCGCCACGCTGTTGAACAAGGTCACCTGCAGAGAACCGCTGCCGTAGGCCTTGAAATTGAGCTGCTGCAGAATGCCGCCGGGGCCGGAAACCTCGGGGCTGGCGCGCTCGTATTCCATGGCGGACACCAGAAACTCGATGCTCTCGTTGCCCGCCGTGCCGAAACCGTCGCCGCGCTTCAATACCGAGCGCAGACTGCTGGCCGTGCTGTTGATGGCCTTAGTCAGCAGCGTGGCGTCATCGAAGATGGCGGTGATCTGGCCGGTCACTGTGGCGAACCCCTCCGACATATCCACGCGGATGCCACTGTTGCTGCCCCCCTGCACATAGCCGTCCTCGTCCAGCTCGTTGTTGAGCACGTAGTTGTGGCTCTTCACCTTGGCGATGGCCGCGCCGCCCTCCTCCAGCGTCGCCAGGCGGAACGCGGAGAACGAGGTATGGCCGTTGTCCTCCGGCGTAGCGTCCAGCGCGGCACTCTGCAGGGTCGAGTTCGCGGCCTTCACATCGAAATTTGCGGTGCAGTATCCCTCCTGGGGAAAATCGAACGTCCCGGTGGCGATGCGGCAGCCGTTGAATTTCTCCACCCGGCCGGTGCCCGCGATATTCGCGCCAAAATCCTTCTCGAAGGTGAAGCCGGCCGGCAGGTCGCCGATGGTGAACACATGCTTGTAGGCCGCCACCACGGTGATGGTGTCGCTCTGGTCCGTACCCGGCAGGCTGGCCTGGGCCACGGTCACCGTCAGCGCCGCGCCGGCGGTGCCGGATTGCAGAGTGAACGTGCCGCCCGCGCTCACGTCCACGCCGGCGCCGGCGGTATCGCCACTGGCCTGCCAGCTCAGCAGCGTGCCAACGGCTGTGAACGACAGCGTGCCGTTGCCTGTCGGACAGGTGCTCTCGGCATGAGCCACCGTGACGCCAGTGATATTCGCTGGCTGGGTGGATACCGGCCGGTAGGTCGCCACCTGCCCCAATGCATGTTTCAGCAGCGGGCCGATATCCTCCGCCGCCATGTTCATGGGGATGCTGCCGCCGCCGTCGATGTTGCCCGCGTCAGGCCGCGCCCGGGTGCGGGCATTGAGCAGCGTGTCGTCCTCCAGCTTATTCTGGGTGGTGGCCAGGTTGCAGCCGGTCAGATAGACCCGCTTCGCCGCCGGTGTGCCGGGATCCTGCCCATAGGTATCCTCGTCATAGAGATAGAATTTCGCCTGTGATCCGCGCGCCTGTGGCATGTCGCCCTCCTTCCTATCCGTTCGTGATGGTGAATTCGCCGCTTATCGTGAACCGCACCACATGCCGCGGATGGTTCACCCCCTTGTCCGATTCCCACTTCGAGAGCCAGGCGCCGTCCACCGCCCCGGCCAGCACGTGATCGCTCATCACCGCCTTGGCCATCAGGTCAGGCAGCGCCAGGCGCTGGGCAAATGCCCGCGCCGGGTCGTCCTCGTGCCAGACCACGGCCAGCAGCATCTCTGCCTGGGCGGTCTGGCTGTAATTGCCCACCTCGATCTCCAGCTCCGCGTTGCCCAGCTCGAAGATCAGCGCCGGCATCTCGCGCGGCCGTACCCGCTCCACCTCCACGTTGCCGTCGATGGCCACCAGCCCACTGCCGAAATTGTCCCGCGCCCAGGCCACCAGGCCCGCGTTGGCCAGCAACAGGGCCTTGAGCTGCGCGTGATAGGACGCCAGGCTCACAGCGCAAATATCGCCTTGCGCACCTCGGCGCGCATGATGCCCTGCCAGTCGGTGCTGTCGGCGGCATCATCCAGGAAAGGCCGGCGGCCATGGACCATGGAACTGCCGGCGCCCTCGTGGATGGCGTAGGCATAGGGCGCGCTGTTGAATACCAGCCCGACGCCGCCTGCGCTGATGGCCCAATTCGCACCGCGCATCAGGTTGCCACTGCGATTTGGCACCGGATAGCTGCCCGGAGGGGCCTTATGGCTGCCTCTTAGATTATCGATCTGCGCCCGGTTGACGGCGATGCTGGCATTACGCACACCACGCCGCACCGCCGGGTTGACCCGCTTTGCCCGCCGGTAGAATGCCCGGGCGATATCCACTGGTCCGCCGGTCGCCATCAGGCCGTCTCCTCGCTATAGGGCCCGGTCTGCACGTAGCCCACCGCCAGGCCACCGCCACCGGTGATCCGGGCCAGCCATTGCTCGGCCCGCTCTTCTGCTGCCTCGGCGTTTTTCAGCAGACGGCTGCTGATGGTCTCTGCGCCGCCGTCGCTGCGCGCCATGTTGAGGTCCGCGCGCTCGAACTGTTCCATGCGCCGCCACAGTTCGGCGGCCGTCAGCCAGATCTCAGCCTGGCGCATACGCTCCAGCGCCAGCCCCGTGGCCGCGTCGTAGGCTGTCTGCCCCACGCGATCCGCCACCTCCTGAGCCATCACATTGATAATGCCGGCGATATAGCCGTTCGGCACATCCCAGCGCCCGGGCGAGCCGAACTGCTGCCCGGAAAATCCCAGCGCCGTCACGTCCTTTGGTTTCGCTTTTGCCATGGCCCCTCAAAAAACGACCCGGGGCAGGTGGCCCCACGCCCGGGTCGAGTCGCTGGTGGTGATTGTTATTATGGCGGTGTGATGCGTCGCAATTGGGAGACGTTGCCGATGGCCGCGTTCTGCCGCGCGCGCCAGACGAAGGCATCCACGCCACGAGAGAAATCGCGCCCGAATTCAGAAAACAGGCCGTCCCACTCCACCGTTACCATGTCAAATCCAGGCAAGGCCAGATACATGCTGGTGGTGTCGATCTTGCGCGTGGGGATGGCCACGATATCGAATTGCAACATGCGCACACTGTTGGTGTCATTGGGTAGAACGAAATTGCTCGCCAGCGCCTGCTGCACCATGTTCCACCGCCGGTGATTGTAGAGCAGCCCGAACACTGGCCGGTCCGGCAGGCCGTAGGTGTCGCCCACATCCTCCAGGATCTGCGCGCAGCCGTTGTTGACGGTAGTGATCAGGTCGGTGCTCCATGCCTCATTGACGCCGGCGCCAAGCGCCGTGAGCAGTGCCACATGATTGTCCACCATCTTGTCGTTCCAGATGTTGGGCACCTGCTGCACGTTCTGCTCAAATACGCCATAATCGTCGAAACGTCGCGCCTCGTCGTCGATGCCCAGGGCGCCATGCCAGGTCACGCTGCTGACGGTGACCGGCGTGCCGCCTGAGACCTGACGGATGCGCGCCGCCTGGCCCTCGCGCTTCTGCTCGAACACAATGGCCTTGGCCGATACATTGGCCATCTGATAGGTCGGGTTGCTCGACGCTGTCTTGTCCACGAAGCGGAACAACTGCAGCACACCGGCATCCTGAGACGGCCCATAGAACCGCACGTCGATATCCGGCGCCGATGGCAGGCCGCTGATATGGCCGGTGCGCGTGGTCTTCTCGCCGCCCGGCACCTTGATGCCGCGCAGGTCCTTGAAGTAGCTGTTGACGGCCGCCACCAGGTCTTTGCGGCCCCCTTCGGTGTCGATGTCCGCAGCCTCCCAGTCGATACCCGTGGCGATACCGTTGGGGAACCCTTTGCCGCCGAACGTGTTGATTTCGTTTGCGCGCATTTCCTCGCTCCTCTGTTGAAACCTGTAGATGGTCAGCCGTTAAACCGCGACGCTGTTGTCCAGGCGCAGCCGGGCCGTGGCATCGCCAGCCAGGGCGGACTCCAGGAACATGCCGCACTTGGTGTTGAGGCCCACCACGTTGGTGAACACATTGGCGGCGCTATCCCAATATGCGGTGTCGCCCTCGGTGATGGCCACGGCAGCCTTGGGTGCCTCGATCTCCTCGGCCCGGTGAATGAATTCGCCCTTCGCGCCGGCGGCCACGTCCGCATAGGCCACGCAGATGCGGGTGTTGATCACCACGATATCGTCCACGGCCACGGCCGCGCCCGGCGTATTGGTCAGGGTGTCCAGTTTTTCGGTGGGGCACAGAACCGTTGCTTTTGCCATGTCGAAATCCTCTCGCTGTAATCAGTGAATACCGTTGCCGGCGTCAGGCTGCATGAACGCCCAGGGCCTTTTGGGTCACGCTGGCGTCACGCAGCCCCTTGGCGCCCTCGCCGCTGCCGCGGTTCGCGTTGGGGTCGCCGCCCTCGATGCCGGCACCCTCGTCCGCGCCCTTCACCTGTCTGGCCAGGCGCTGTTGCCAGGCCTGCAGAAAGTCGATATCGCGATCCTTGTAGGCCGCCTTTGCCTGTTCGATGGCGGCCTCGTCGTCGCCCTTCACGATTCCGGACAGGCGCTCCATGCGCACGATGTCGTCCACCAGGCTCTTGTGATAGGCCCTGCCGTCATTGACGATGCGCGCCAGGCGTGCATGGTCTTTTGCCAGATCCTCGCCCACTGCCTTGGCCAGCTCGTCATAGGCGGCGGCCTTGGTGGTGGCGGCTTCGAGATCCTTGGTGAGTTGCTCGTGCTTGGTCTGCAGCGCCTTGAGTTGTTCTGCGGCCTGTTTGTCGCTCATGGTCGTGTCTCCGTCGTCGGGGTTGTCTGTCGTTGCATGTTTGTGCACCCGGGCACCCGGTTGAGCGCCCAGCCATACCAAAGAGGCCTCCAACGCCTCGCCCGGCGCCTTCCAGCGCATGGCGATCACCTTGTCGCTGCCGTCGGCAATGGGCTCGCGGCTGCTCGCATCGAACCCGATGGAGATGTCCGCCGCGGCGCCGGCATCGATATCGGCAATCAGTTCCGCCCGGCCCTCCGTGCGCGGGATGAAAAAACTGGCCTCCACCAGCTTCGCGGTCTGGGCCGAGGGGGGGAACTGCAAGCCCGGCGTGCGCAGTGCGGCGCGCGCCTCATCCAGCGACATCTCAACCACGCGGGCTGAAAACCAGCGCCCAGGCCCTGGTCCGCTGTCGCCGTCGTAACCACGGGGGTGCTTGATGAACAGGCCCTTGCCTGGCAGTGTGCGGGCAAAATCGCTCAGCAGCGCATCATCGAACACCTCGTCGTCGCGGTCGATACCGTTGTGGGCGATGTAGGCGGTGCGCACATACACCTGCTCTGCAGTATGAGGCGCCAGGGTATAGTTGTTGATCAGCGCGAGCTGCGCATCGTCTGGGGCGCCGTGCGCCTTGCAGAAAATCGCTGAAAACTGTTTCGCGCCGTGGGTCATTTGGTCACGAGGTGCTTGTTGCGCCATTCGGCCATTTCGATGGTGATGGGGCCGCTGTAATCTGGCTTCATCCACTCCTCTTGGTGCTCGCCGCGGGTTGCCTTGCCGCTTTTCTCCTGAACGGCGTCGATACCAAGCGCATGATCATCGCTGTCATGGGCTTCGTCATTGGTGCCATCTTCTGCGCTGGCATCACCACCATCCTGTTGGCCTGCCTGGGAGTCTGCCATCAGGCTGTCGATGGCGGTCAGCAACGTGGCCCGATTCGCGGCGCCGGCCTCCAGCTCTTCGAGGCGTGCCAGATCGGCAGGAGAAAGCTGATCAGCAACGGCGCGGATCCGTGCCAGCGAATCATTCACATTACCGGCAATCAGCGCCTTCAGTTGTTCCTCGTTCATCACGGCCTCCGGGCATGAGAAAGATGATCCTTTTCTAGCAGTCTCGGCCCGCTTTCGCCGCCTGTCGTCCGTGACGGGTCAGTTTCAGCGAAAAAAAAGCCCGCGGGGGACGCAGGCACGGGAGATGGTGCTGGGAGAGAAAATCCGGAATTGTTACCAGGTGTCTTCTACGGTCAGATCAAACACATCCCATACGAGGCCATTGGTGTTGCTCGGGTCATAGATGACCAGCCCTGCGGAATACTCCCCGGCGGTGAGCGATTGCCCACCCAGGGAGATGGTCAGTTTTCCATTGCCTGCCGACCAGTCGAATACACCGGCGGCGTTGTCGCTGTCAACAGACGCACTTACAGGACCGTCCAGCTTCAACACCATGCGGGTGACAGAGGACGCAAGATCAACCGCCGCGCCGTCTTCCAGCAGCTGCAGCTCAATGGTGTTGTCTCGACCCTTGTAGGCAATCTCTCTCATCAGACGGGATCGTTGAACCCGAACGTCCAGGCCGGGAAATTGATCGGATTGGCATTGGTGATCACCTGGTCACTGCTCTCATTGGTGACCACCAGCAAACGCGGCGTCGCGCCGCCATCATAGAGCGCAATGTGCAAGTCCTCCAGAATTTGGTAGGTCGACGTGGCGTCAGGGTTCGTCGTCCAGTTACTGTCCACCGTGAGCTGCGTCGCCGTGTTGGCGGTGATGATGCGCGTCTGCCCGGCCCCCGTGCCGCCCGTGATCTTGACCACCTTGTTGACGTGAGCACTGGCAGTCCATGCCTTGGCGGTATCCGTCAGCGTATTGTTGGTGGCCGATGTCGCAGTGCCCTGATCGATGGCCGGTACATCGACACCGGCGGTATCCGATTTGGCGCCGATGGAGACCTCACGCCCCCCGCCCGCCTTGTCGGCCAGGGTGAAATCACCCACCGCCATCGCTACCGCCCCACTCACCCGCTTGCCGCCAGCGCCAAACAATGTAGACGCCTCGCTTACCGTGGCCGGCGCACCGGCGCACAGCACCATGCTCAACACCCCGCCACCCCAGTTGGCGCTGTCACTGACCTGTGCCAGACCCTTGTCGAAAACATCATTGTGAAACGACTTTGGCATCACATTTCTCCTATAGCTGTTTTATCGTGCGCTGTTTCGTCATGCTGTTCATCGTGCGCTGTTTCGTCAGCGAGATCAGCGATGGATCCGTAATCACACCCAGACCACCAGTGATTAGGGACGGTTCATCGATTGTTGCAGCAGAGGCTGCGCCATCAACGAAAATAATATGCTGCTGTGTAACAGCCGCCATCTCGGCCTCGGCATCCGCATAGGACGGCGGCAGAATGATTGCGTGCTCATAAGAGGCCGACACGTCTGATGCGGACGCCTGCCCCACCGCGCCTGAAATCACCGATGCATGTTGCTGCGCAATAGAGGCGTCATCTACGGTGGCTGCCGCAGACATGTCGGCTATCGTCAGATCGGTAACGACACCCATTGAGACGCCAACATCATCTGCAGCAGCCTGGCTCGCTGCACCGTCAATAGTGACGGCGTGAGACTGTGTAATAGCGATGAGGTCTGATACGGTGCTTGCGGATGCTGCCGAGATCGTCAAGGCGTTTGTCTGTTGGGCGGCCGGCGCATCGGTTGCTGATACCGCCACCATATCGGTGGCGGAAAGCTGCTGCGGCTGCGCTAATGCGGCGGCATCCGCAAATGATCCAGCCGACGCATCAGCGGCCGCCAGCGCCTGTGTTTGTATAACCAGCGCATCATCAGATGATGCGGCTGATGAAATATCGCCTACGATGAGATCGTGTGCCCCGCCTCCAGCCGCTGCAGGCCCGATGGCCAGCCAGCCGAAATTCCTGACCACAGTATCGGCAGTAGTCCAGTTGAGCGTGATGCCATCAGCATCGAGGCTCTTTAGGCTGGCACTTGCCACGATGGAATCACCGACGGCGCATGTGGTTATAATCTGATTGGTGTCAAGACGGCTCCCGAACTGGTAGCTGTTCAGCGCGCTAACCTGCGATACCGCGCCCATCACTGTGCCATCCCCCGCACCGAAACCTCTAGCTTCAGGCTCGGTGAAGACGCCATCCGCATTGGCATTACCTGCGTGATGTGCGAGGAGCAGTTGGGGGGGGAATCCAAATCCAGTCAGTGCTTGATCCCCGACAGTCGTAGGCTGCTGGTTAACGCCGATGTTGTACTGCAACCCTTTGAGGGCTAGATATACGATCCCTACATCCTCTGTTCCGGTGCCTTTTGCTAACGTGAATCCACCAGCATCAAATGATTGTAGTGTCACGTCCACATCAATGCCGCTACTCCTGCCAGGAATAACGATGATACTGCCCACCTTGTGCCCGGATGTACTGTCGGTATCTGAGTTCCACGATGACTGAGCACCAAACGAGTGCTGATCGGCCGGCGATAGAGCGAATCCCGTGGTGATGCCAATAGGTCTGGGATTGTCTCCGAACGTTAGCGCAACAGCATCATCACGGTTATACCCCAGACCCAGCAGGCAATCCGGCTGGAACCCCAGGCCTGTCTCAGCGTAGTTTGCGGTGCCACTATAGACGAGCGCACCGGCAGCGGCGTTGGCGAGGTCACTGCCCCCCAGCGCTACATAGTAGATTGTGCGACTCGACGTATACGTGTCCCACGTAATGTCGAAACCCGTTGCCCCGATAGCGGATACTCGTCCTTGCTCTCGTGTGGCCGGATCGTTACTGATCAGCCAAATTGCATGTGTGTTTAAGATACCACCACGATCATACCCTGAATAATAATCGCCGCAGCTCGTCGTACAGCCCTGATTATTGACCCCGGTAGCAAAACCATGGGTTATCATGTGGTCATTGGCGCCGTACTTCGCCCGAGCGAAGAAGAGCAAAGCCTTTGGCTGAAACCCAACGGTTATGGTCTGGGTTCCGGCCGCAGAGGAAAAACTCCCAACTTTTTTATCAAGTGCCATCAGTTAATCCGCAGCACCGCTATTCAACTTGTTGCGCATCTTTAATTTTAGATCAGCCAGTGTAATTGCTGGCAAATTCGCCACGCTGCGCAACGTATTTATTTCATCCAAAAGAATCCGCATAAACAAACGCAGCGCCTTGGGCATAGGTCCGCGCTCGCCTGATTTTAGGTATAAAACAACCTCGTCGCGTTCCTGTAAATTTTCATCAGTAGTGGCAGCGGCAGCAAATGCAGAAATTTCTGCTATTGTCGCATTTCGCACCGCTGTCCCGTCCCATATTTTTTGGGGTGATAAATCTGTTCCATCTGGCGTTGGTGGGCTTGTAAGTGTGCCGAAATATTTTGTATTGATAGTATTCCAAGCAGCAACGTCTGTACTCACACCTAGAATTTCACCACCTCGTAAACGATAGAGGTACTTCATGTCCTCCTCCAATTACATATCGCAGAGTAGCCACGCAGCAGCGGGGCGGTGGCAATCCAATTTTTGATATCTGCGTAATTCATCAGTGATGCCACCCCCCCATTTTTTAGATCACTCGGTTGCTGTGCTCGCCCAATACTGAGTATGGCTATTGCAAATCATCCACCTAAACCGGGCAATGTCGTCCGTTACCCGTCAATTACATCAACCGCAATTGCCTGCTCTGTTGTATTTTTTCGTCCATAGGCATTTCATAATTCGCGCGCACGATCGTGATTGATCGCGATATCGACGCGCCGGCCAGTTGCCCACTCGATGCCAAGGCTGGCCCCTCCCCCGCCAGCGAAATTGTCCACGATCAACTCCCCAGGCGGGGAGAAACGGTAGAGATTGCCTGCGCTACGCCGCGTCCCGTGTCCGCGTCTCACGAAACCCTGGCCTCGATGGTGCAGCGGCAGTTGGGGTGAGAGTCGCGCATGGGCCTGGGGCCTGCGCCTACCTTGTACGGCCCGTCGTTCGCCCTGGCCATGCAGATGGGGCAGGCATCTCCGGCCGGTATCCAGTCGTATTCCTCCAGGCCGTGCGCGGCATACTGGCGCATCTTGCCACCACTCTGCGCATCGGCTATCTCGCTGCGGGCCAGTCGCTCCCAGTCGGCCACGTGGGCATCGAAGCGCTTGCGCAGGGCCCTGGCTACGTCGGAGGGGTTGAGGCCGTCGTAGACACCCTCCGACAGCGTGGCGATCACGTCATCGCGGAGGGTCCGCACGGATGTGTTTTTCACCAGTTCCAGGGCCCGCGTCTCGATTTCCATCTGCGCGGCGGCGCGGGCCTGCTCATCCACAGCATCCGCGCCGATCTCGGTGGCGGCATTAGTCACGCCACGCATCCAGGCCTGGTAGCTGGATCGCGCAAGATCTGCATCCTTGCCGCCCACCGTATTCACGAAATCGCGCTCCAGATCCAGCAGGGCGCGGGTCATGCCGGCGGCATCGAAGATGAACAGCGGCTCCGGCATCTTTGCGGCGCTGGCGACGCCGAGCACGTCCAGCATGTCGTCGTAGAGGCCGTCCCATGCCGACAGCAGGGCACGCTCCACGCGCCGCTCCAGGCGCATCAGATTGTCCTCATCCTCCACGTAGGCCTCCACCTTGCAACGGTGGCGCCCCCCACGATGCTTGATCTGCAACGGATAGCCATCATCCGTGGGCAGAACGATATGCCCGGATTGGGTAACCTTTGCGGCCTGTGCCTGGTCCGGTGTGTTGCCGCGCATCATGTCAGTCTGTGCGTCGAGGAATCGCGCCTGGGCCTGGGCCACCAGATCCTGCAAGCTGGGCAGTTCCTGGTACAGCTCCCAGTCGCCCTGTCGCCAGGTGCGCCCGCGGGCGCGCAGCATGGTAGCGACGATCTTCTCCAGCCCCGGCTTGCGGGTCTCGAAACGGGTCTTGGATTCCTGCAGGGCGATCTCGCCCTGACGCTGGGCGAGGCGCTCCGCTGTGGACCAGTGAAACCCTAGCATCCACGACGGCAGCCCGGTCTTGGAGACGATCTGCTCCAGGATGTGCCGCGCCGGCGCCTCCACCTCAAGCACCTGCCCGTCGGCGCCCAACACCTCCACCTTGATCTCGTCCTCCTTGCCCACCGCATTCACCAGGTCGGCGGCATTGCCGCTGCGCTTGATCTTCAACACGCTGGCCAGATTCTTGGCTATGGTCGAGCGACGTGCTTCCAGATCTGCCTCGTCGATCCTGCGCTTGGTCTTGTAGGTGACGTTGAATATCGGGTCGCCGAAACGCTCCCATGTCTGATACAGGGCATTCTTGATCACCAACAGCACCTTGGCGTCGAACTCCATGGAGCGCATGATGCTGGTGCCGTAGGGGTTGTCCGCTTCCGGGTTGAAAGCGGAGTACACCAGGGCCTCTGGTTGCAGACGCCGGTAGCCGTTCGTGTTGAGGATGGCCCCCAGGTTACCGGTGGTCCAGGAGTTGCGCAGCACGCGCTCCACCTGCTCCGTGCCGTCGCGGCGGATGTTCCTGTCCGGGCCGGGTGGTGCATACCAGACCTCCAATTCTCCGTTCGCGCGGCGAAACAACACCCCTTTGCTGTCTGCGATTCTGAGCCGTTCGATGTCGTTGCCGGCGCTCGCCATCACGAAGTCACCGACGCTGAACCCCTGCTCGTAGTGCTCGTTGCCCGCGAGGCGATAGAAGGCCTGCAACCCGGCCTCCATGTCGTTGACCCGGACATTGCGCATCCATGCCTCGATCTCGCTCACCAGGCGGTCGTTGGCGCCGCGCGCCCGGATAATGCCGTCCAGGGTGACCATGCGGTTGATTGCGCCGTCGATGGGCGGAATGGCCTCCCTGATAGCCTCGTACAGCCTGGGCGCGACTTCTCGCGCCACCCAGTCATCGAAGGCTGTGGTCCATGGCCCCAGCGGAGTTCCACGCCGCGCTGCCACCTGCGAGCGGGGAAACCGCTCGTCGTCGTAGGCTTTCGACCCCCACCAGCTCAGTGGGTTGATGTTGATTCTCATGCCGCGTCTCTCCTGTGCACGCCGGAGCTGAAGACATCAGCGCCGCCGATTTCCTCGTTGTACGCCTTGCGCAGAATCAGCACGCGCTTGGCGTCGATGGTGTGGTCGTTCTTCTTGTCGAATATCCGGTTGCGAGCGCCTTCCCGGGCCGTGTGATTCGAGAAATGCCCCAGCACATCGTTGTCGTAGGGCAGCGCCCAGCCGCGCCGCTGGAATCGGGCAGTGATGAGATTCGTGGCCAGCTCCTTGGCCGGCATGCGCACCGGCTTGGCGTTGCCGTCTTTGTCCTCCTGCTCCAGGATGTCGCCGTCCTCGTCGATGGCATCCACCGCGCCCGCGAACTGAAATCCGGTCATGCGTTCGTCATAACTGCCGTCGCTGTAGATGGCCTGCGACTGCAGCATCTGCACCACGGCCGTGCCTGCGTTGCCGAAATCCACCCCCCAGGAGGCCTGGAACCCGAACAGTTCATCGAGGCAGAAGATCAGCTCACATTGCTGGTCATAACTGACACCCTTGGCATGGATTCTCACAAGGTCGACCAGTTCGTGGCCAACCTCACGGCAGACGAAGATTTCCGTTGGGTCCTTTGAGAACCCCAGGTCGGCCCCTGCCCATAACACAGCATCGCCCACCGGGCGGATGAACTCACGCAGCAGCGCCCGGAAAGATTCCCGGCAGGTATCGCTGTCCTTGTAGGGCGCCAGATCATCGTGTCGGTCCACGAGATAATGCTCGCGCCCCGACTTCTTGCCCTCCGTCATGCGCAGCTCGACAGTGTTCGCGGTCACATGCAGCTCACCATTGGCCTCGTCGGCGGTCAGTTGCAGGCAAATATATTCCGGCACGTCGCGGATATTCTGCTCCAGCAGCTCCCACGGCCAGACCGGATTTTCCTGTTGACCATGCAGCCCCTTCACATTGCGCTGATACCCTGGCGTATCCTCGCCACCATAGCGCGCCACGAACTCCCGCTTGCGCTCTTCGCTCCAGAATGGCGCCGGCATCAGCGTTTTCGGCCAGTGGAATAGACGCATGCCCTCCCCGTCATACGGCAGGTCCGGCACCGCCTGCTGCGTCATGCGGTAGTAATCCGTCTGGTTATCGCCGTCCGGCACTGAGTAGACGCGCACTGTGCAGCCCGGCTTCAGCGAGCGGTGGAACTCAGACCAGCAGACCGGGTTTTTCACTTTGGCTGCTTCGTCCATGATCCCCATGGCGTTGACATGCACACCGCGGAAGGCCTCACCGTCGTGCCCGGCCGGCCTGAAATAGACCTGTCCCAACTGACTGGCCGTACATGTCGGCCCCTTGAACCGCATCAGCCAGTGGGGGTGCTTCACGGGGCGGCGCCAGAAGCGGTTGATCACAGGCTTAGGCCCGTCATGCCCCTCACCCTCACCGATGTGCGCCATCACATCGCGGATAATCTCATCGAGGTGGGTCTGTTGCGGCGCGGCAATGAGCATGGATGGGTTGCGCAGCGAACCTCCAAACCCCGTGCACTGCCCCCACAGGATCAGCAGCACGATCTCGCGCGTCTTCCCAACCTCTGCGCCGTCCTGGTGGATCACGTTCTGGAACCACGCACGCACGCTGGGCACCTGGTATTTCCACAGGCTGTACGGCTCCCCGGTATCCGGCTCGTTGAGAAATGCACAGGCCCACAGCACCGGGTCCTCGCACACATAGACCAGCTGCGCTTCCTCGATGGTCAGGCCATATTCGCCGCGGTCCAGACCCTGCCAGGCCCAGCCCTTCTGCGCCAGCCACCACTCGAAATCATCGCGGTCCACGACGCAGCGGTCGTACATCTGGCGGATCTGGGGGTCCAGCTTTTTGCCCATCAGTCCTCTGGCCTCTGGTCGATAATGACATTGCGCCGCACCGGCGCCCCACCGGCGCGCGACAACGCACGCGTGAAGAGATCATTGATGGCGTCCGCAGCATCCTCGCCATCCTGAACCTTCTGCACGGCGCGCGGTGTCAGCATTTCATCCGCGAAACTGATTCCCATGCTCGCCAACATCTTCACGTAGGTCATCAACAGTGGGTTGACCTTGGGCACGGTCAGCGGCTTACCGTCGATCTTCACAGCCTCGCCGTTGCGGTTGATGACCGGCACGTCGATCAGCGGGCCCCTCGTCCTGATCTGCCCCTGCAGGTCGTGCAACACGGATGACGCCGAGGCGAGATGATGTGCGCGCTGCGCATGGACATGCTCCAACTCACCCGTTTTCAACGCCTCGACAATATCCATGTAGGCATCCATGTACACCCGCTGATCCTTGCAGTCGCCGCCAGGCTGCGTATCGCCACGTTCTACCGCCTGACAGGGGTGGAACCGGCAGGTGCTCTTGCAAGGCTTGGAAAGCAGGCCGTAATCCATCCACTGCTTCTCGCGGTTGAATACGCTGTACTCGCCGTCCTTCCAGTTGTTGCGGGACGATGCCGCCTTTCCTTCCTCCGTCACGGGCCCGGTTGATTTCTTTGCAGCCTCCAGGGATGCCGCACGGCGTTGCTGCAGCGCCTTCTCCGACAGTGTATAGCTGCGCTTCTTGCCTGACTTTTCGTCGCTCATGCCCGCAGTCTCCGCGATTGTCAAACGCCGGTCGTCCGGCCCGTGTCATTTCGGGCCGTCACGCCAGCATGCCCTCCGGCTCCATGCCGCCATCAAACTCGAACTGCCGAGAGCAGCCGATGCGCAGCGCAACTTGGTCACTGAGATCATCAGCCTCGCACACAATGGCAAGCGCCACGTCGACGACTACCCGAAGCGGCACATTAAGCGCGGTAGAGAGATTCGCCAGACGCTGATGATGTTCACTACGCACACTGAGCGTGCTGCGCACCGGCTTTGGTTTGGCGTAGCATCGCGGCTCGTTGTTCACAATGCGCCGCACCTGGCGTTCGCTCAGCTCATACTCCATGGCCAGCTGCTCGTAGTTGTTGCCGCGGAATCGCGTCCTCACCTCCTCATCGCGTGCCTCGCGCTGCAGCGTCACCCAGAAGTTCCTGGGGGTTGGGATGTGAGGCTTCTGCCCACCAAGAATCTGCAGCAGATCGTCCAGGGCATTCACACCACAGCGATGCCCGAACGCCACCAGGCTGTTGTACTCGTCGTCAAACATCTCCAGCAGTTCCTCCCTCTCCTCCGAGCTGAGCGCGCTTTCGTCTGAGCCACAGCGGTGTCTTGTCATGTTTTTCTCCTGTGAGGTCGTTGAGCCTGTCGCCAGGCATGCGGGTTTTCAAGCGCCGCTCGGATATGGCGACGTACTGGTTCGTTGTGTTGATATCATCGTGCCCCATGATGTGGGCGATGGTTTTGAGGTCCACGCCCAGATCGTAGAGATCCGTGGCGAATGTCACCCTGAGCTTGTGCAGACCCAGATAGCCGCTCTCTGCCGACTTGATACCGGCCCGTTTACCGGCGCTGATGACGATATCCGCCAGCCCATTTCTCAGCATACGCCGACCGGTATTCGGCATTCTCACCCCCACGAACACGGCGTCACGGTCAACCAGCGGCAGCGCCTCGCGATCCGCAAACCATGCCCGCAATGCATTGGCCAGCGGCGCGTCGAACGCCACGGTGCGCTCCTTGGCGCCCTTGCCGTCGAACCGAACCTGTCCGCCGCGCTGGTGCAATTCCAGCTGCTGGATGTTCAGATTTACAACCTCCATGCGCCGCGCACCGGTCGCATAGAAAAACATCAGCACAGCAAAATCGCGGCGCCCCTTCACCGTCGTCCTATCGCAGACAGCGAACAGGCGGCGGAGTTGTTCCGCGGAATATTTCCTCGCCACCCGTTTCTCGACCTTCGGCCCCTTGATACTGCGTGCCGGGCTGACCCCATGCCCAGCCGCCTCGCGCCAGACGAAGAAACGCCGTACCCCAACCAGACGCTTGTCCCGCGTCTGCGCCTTCAACCGCTCCTCCAGGTACATGTGCTGGTGCCAGCGCTCGATGTCGCTGGGCGTCACATCCCCCAGGGCCGGGTTGCCTGCGAATTCTAGGAACCGAGACATCGCCTCCACGTATCGAGCCCCGGTGTTCACCGCCAGGCCGCGACTGATCCGCAAATACCCGGCCCAATCCACCAACATCCCGTAGTGCTCGTCCGTGACTCTACGCTGGGCGCGGGAAAGTGCCCGGGACAGCTCATCTTGGGCACCAAGCAGCATCTGCTCGATGCGATTGTCTGGGGCGTCAACATTCATTCCCCCCGCACCCCCCTGGCCGGGCCTTGTGAAAACCGCCCCATTTTTGCGAGACAACCTGGGAACGGCGGCACCCCGCCACGGCTGAGCTTTGAAGGGGGGGTGGCCCCGGCGTACAGCACCCATCGGTCCAGCACCCCCGCAGCCCTACAGCCGCAACGGCCCCCAGCCACCGCCAATTCCGGATTCCGAGTTCGTAATTTCACACTACACGGCCCCTTCCCCACATAGCGTCTAGCGGGTTTCGACAGCACTGCGCGAGAAACAACAGCTTGCCAGTTCATACGCCTTGCGCCGGACAAAAGGGCACTACTAGCGGTCTGCCGGATGCTATTGGAAAATAAAGGTTTTTTCATGCTTTCCGTCCTCTATACCACGGGCTATTTCTGATCTTTTCCAAGTGCTCGGCGGCTATTTTTGGCGACGAATCCGGGCGAGGCAGACGCGGGAACGGCTTGTGCATTGGCAATGTGCGTGACTCCTTCGCCCTGGCCATGAACTGCGATAGCGTGCAAGGGAATTTATCGCCGGCCGTCATACAGCGTGCCATTGCCTGCTTGGCACGTTCGGTTGTCATCCGAGACAATGCCTCGCGCCAGGTACTGCTGATCCGTTCACCATGCTCTGCGTACCAGCGTCGCCCGTATATCTCTGCCATCCTGGCCCAGAACCTGGTGTATGCCTCTTCGGTCCATTTGCTCATGCCAATTCCCCCTCAACGAGCTTGCCATCCTTGCTGTTGCCTTGGTGATAGTCGTCGAACGTCTTGCCGACAGTCCCGTGTCGGCGACCAGATTTCGCAGCGGATGTTGCATCGTAGTTTTTCTGGCGGATCATCCACTGCAGGAATTTCGCATCCCAGTTTTTCACCAGGGAACCCTTTGCCTCGTAATGGGCGATGAATTGCTGAACGTCGTCGTCGCCTGGGTCACGGCATCCCGCCATTCGGATTCTGGCGAGAATCGCTGGCGACGGTTGATAACTGCTTTCGACGACAGACAACTCCTTGCCGCCTTGAGTGGGCGGATGCGCGCGCGCGCGCGCTCCCTCTCCCTTCCCTTCCTCTCCTTTCCCTTCCTTTCCTTTCCCCTCCCTTCCCCTCCCTTCAGGGCGGAGCGCTCCGGAATTTTCCGGAGGAGTGCTTATTTTTTTCTGTATAAACTCTATTCCTTCGTTTGTTCCTTTTGATCTGTTGCAATAACGACATGAAAGAACAAGGTTTTTTTCGTCTGTTTCTCCTCCGGAATTTTCCGGAGCAAAGTGAGCTATTTCTAAGCCTGAAAAACTTACCCATCCAGAGGGTTTTCCGTTTGAGAGTGCCCACCACTTTATGAGGCCAGGGGTACCACAGTAATAACAGGAGGCCTCCAGAGTATTCCCGGGCTGGCAACCATACTTAATTGCCAGTTGCCTTCTCAGTCCATCTGGGATTCTTTTCTTCTCTGCCCCAGTAAGCTGAAATTTTGTTGATGTGCGATGGGATATTCTTTGGTGCTTGGAAAAATTGACGATCTTCAGGATTTGTTTCCCGTCGCTTAAAACGATGCGATCAATGAGTTCAGATGCTACTAGAAGATCTATTAGCAAATCGCAGTCAATATTGTCATTTGGCAAAATCTGTAGCCGGATTTGATCTGGCTCATCAGATATATACCCATCGTCATCGCAGAAATTCCATAGGCCAATGAATAATAGGCGAGCCTCGAATGGCAACTGAACAATCGTTGCATCAGTCCAGAACTCGGGTTTGATTGATCTGATCCTGGCCATAGTTATCCCTCCCCTTCCTGGATGGGAAAATAGCTAGGAAAAATGGTGGATCGTTGAAAATTGGTGAGAATGGAGAGGAAATATTGTAATGTTTGGGCTAGGAAACCCGCGCATATAGGGGAGCATTCATGCACCCCGAACAACTGTATATTATGTAAAATTGTAATTTTACGCCACCCTGTATACCCTTCGCGCCAGTGTTCATGCGGGTTTCCGGCAAATTGGAGGATGCCGGAATTTGCCCCAACCTGTGAAAAAACGTGATTATTGTAAAATTGATGACAATTCTGTCCTCTCTGATTTCGGTCGATTTCTGACCGTTTCCGGGCGTTCACCTGGCACCTATCGGCTCTATCTGAGCGCGCTGAGGCGGTTTTCTTCTTATGTTGTGTTGCTATCTCCATGCCGGTCCTCCGTTGAATCCTGGATACGAGCACGCAGGCGGCCGCTGAGCCGCTCTGCGTTCAATCTTGAGCTGTCTGCCATCAGGAAGTTCTACCGATGGCTGCACGAATGGGAATACGTCCAGGAGGACTTCAGTGGGCTGCTGCCGACGTCCAGCAGGCCTGCGCAGCGGCTTCCTCGGTATCTGAGTGAATATGAGGTTGGCCAGCTGCTGGCGGCGCCTGATCTGTCCTCCCTGGTCGGCTTTCGCGATCATGTCATGATAAGGCTGCTGTATGAAACCGGGCTGCGCGCCAGCGAGCTGGTAAGGCTGTCCATGGGCGATATCCTGACGGACAACATGGTCTATGTTCACCAAGGGAAAGGCCGCGTGGACCGCTATGTGCCGTTTTCTGAGGAAATGGGTGCCCTGATAAGGCAATGGCTGAAGATCCGCATCAGGACGCGCCCTGGAAAGGCACAGGTGCTTTTTGTGACGGCAAGAGGCCGGCCGTTTCGCAGTGGCAGGGCAGTCTGGGAGATCGTCAATCGCTATGCCCGCGCCTCGATGGGCGTCGGATGCGGATACACGAGAATCGAGACGACAGCCCGACAGAAGCCATGGACTGGCCATTACCCGCATCTCCTGCGCTCCAGCTTTGCCTCGCACCTTTTGCAGAATGGCTGTGACCTCATGGCCATTGCGGAGATGCTTGGTCACCGCAGCGTTTCCACGACTGCGCGCTACCTGGGGATCGATCTTAATTTTCTTCGTCGGGAGCACGGCAAATTATTCAAATAGTTGTTGTTGGCGGGTTGGGTATTGGCATCCACCACAATGTTTTCCTATAGATGCTCTTGCCATTGTAAATATGTGACCCATCTTCGTGTATTGGTGTGCTTGTAATCGGATCAGATGGTGTGCCGTCTTCTTGTTCATAAACTCTTAACACTCGCTGGCCCGGCTTTGGCATCTGGCTGTCGCCAGGTATCCAGCCATTAAAGATATCTAGCTGTCTCATGCTCAATCACATCTCTGGGTTCAGCCATGTGTTTCCCCTTTTTATGTATCGCCGTCACTGGCAGACAATTCCCGACCACGCTCCCAGACTTCCATCGAGAGAACGCCCGTTACAGAGAACCTAATTGCCTGTTCTTCCGTCACCCTGGCTGCGATATTACGGCAGTCCATCTCTTTGCAGCGTGACGGCTTGGTGTCGTGTATTTCACACCCATCCGGGCCGAGATAATAGCAATCCCGATTCCCCCTATGGCGAAGCATCCGCGCGCCCTTCTTATACGGATGCGGGTCTGACTTGTATCTGAACCTCTCATGCGGCAACAATAGCACGGCGTCGTTATGGCAACACAGCGTGCAGCCATTACAGGGAACTGATCCCGGCGAACTATTCAACACGCCTTCCTCTCAAACGCAATAACCGACTCACTCCTGAATAGCCCGAAAAAATAACGTTTTTCCTCGAAAACATACCGGCCAACCGCGCTAACCAGCATTCCCCCGCATTTCGGGCAAACAGCCCTGAGATACAAGTCCGGCGGATCAAACCACCCGCATTTCAAACAGCAGTCTGCCGTACAAAATGCCCCCTTTCGAATCTTGATTCTCATCGATCACCCTAACCCGGCTCGATCCGGCAGCCGCTTCAAATCCTCCACAAACCGCTCAAACTGCCGCCGCTTGAAATCCTTGCTGCTGGCAACCCCGTAGGCCTGCAGGCGAAGCTCATACAACTCCCTATCCAGGCCCTTCCGGCTCGCCAGCGCGTGCACCATGGCCAGGCGCCCTTTCGTCATCCGGAACCGCCGCCTGATCAGGCTGGTGCCGCAGCTGGTGCATTCCTTCACCTTACCGTCGTTGACGCGGCCACAGCGCTTGCACTGGCGCGTCCTGGGGCGTCTAGGCAACCTGCTTACCCTCAAGCTGTTGAATTCTGAGTTTGGCCTCACTCAGCTCGGCTCTCGCATTAATGAGTTCGCTCGTGAGATTATTCACGGCATCTTTCAGCCCAACATACTGACAAGCGCCCCGTTCACAAACCGGCTCCTGAGAAAGGAAAGTCTCCAGCCGCTCACACAACGCCCGCACCTCACCATGGCTGCGATCCACATACCGCAGCAACTCCTCATCGGAATAATTCCGCAACTGCGCATCGTTCAACATACCTACCTCCTCAGCGGCATCAGATAGTGGCGATCATCCCGCCCCTCGATAGAAAATGCCTGACATGCATCGGCACCATACAAATGCCATGTGATCTCATCGTCACCGGCGGTGGCCAGAATATCGCTCAGATAACGCTGCTCAATAGCAATACCATCATGGCTGCCTGTCAGAACACAGGGCACGAAATCCGTAATATCCTTGTCCTTGAACGGTGAAATGCGCATCTCGCCATCACCAAACGTCACGTCGATGTTATGGCCGCACTTCTTCCCGTCCTTCGTAAAAGACTGCGAAAACGGCGAGATCCGCTTCAACGCCGCCGCGGCATCAGATGGCCTGAAGGCCGCCTGCGCCTGGCACTCGCCCTTGGGGATCACCTGGCGCCACGACGGATATTTCCCGTCCAGCAACGCCACACGCAGATCCCGCCCACCACACGCGATTCGCAATGCCACGTCCCCCCCGCCGGCGCGCGACACCTTATGCAGCACCGCGCCCTCCCCGAGAATCCGCAGCACATGCTTGATGGATGCCGTGGGCAGCATCAGTTCCTCGCCCTCCTCCAAGCCGATCTCAACCGGCGCCGTTGCCAGGCGGTGGCCATCAGTGGCAACGACCACACCTGCCGACAGACACACACACTCCAGATAACGGCGCACATCGCTGCGCGCGGCCGCATACTGCGCCACGCCGATAGCCCTCGCCAACGCCACCGGATCAACCTCCAGCGGCGTGCATAGATCCTCGTCATGGGCCGGGAAATCAATCGCGTGTAGTGCCCAGGGCTTGAATCGTCTCCGCCCAGCCTGCACCGTCACAATCGGCTGTTTATCGCCCGAATAATCAAAGACGACATTCCCGACCAGGCCATATAGAGCCGCCTTCAGCGCCGCCGCATCGACGGCCACCCGACCCTCGGCCTCAACTCCGGCAGGCACCAGCGCCGTCAACCACAAAGCCATATCAGAAGTCGTCAGCGAAACAGCCCCCTCACCCGCATCCACCAACACATGTGACAGAATCGGCAGCGTACCATTGCCCGCCAGATTCCCCTCCAGCGCCCTTCTCAGCGCCTCGGCATCCACATTGAACCTCATCAGAGCGCCCTCCCCTGCCGGCGGAAGCGCTCAGGTACATGCTTCGCATCATCCCTGCGAATATTCACATCACGCGGCGCCGCGATGCCCAACTTCACCTGCCGGCCATCGCCGCTGATATTGCGCACCTCCAGCACAATATCCTCGCCGATGAAAATCTGCTCACCAACCCGTCTCGTCAAAACCAGCATCATGCCACCCCCTTCCCAACCGGGCACTCCCTGCGCACCCGCTCACGCAGCCGCGCATGGCTCTGCGCCCCATAAATATTCGCCGTCGTGCTCATCTGCTTGTGCCCGCTCAGATAATGCGCCAGCGGCAACCCAGAGCGGTCCAGCACATCCCCCAGGCGCCGATGGCGCAACAAATGCGCATGAATATCCTGCATCCCGATACGCCGCCCATAGGACTTCAGGCGCGCATGCACCGCCTGGCGCGTAATCCGCCCGCCCTTCTGCGACAAAAACAACGCCGGCGACTCCACATAACGGCCAAACCGATGACGCACATCCAGCCAGCGCCGCAACATCGCCAGCGTCACATCATCCACCACCGTCTCCTCCGTCCTCCCGCCCTTGCAGAGGTAATACACCACCCCCGCCGGCGTCACCGTATGCCGCGGCGGCCTGTCCGGCACATACACATCCAGCCCCAACACCGCGCTGATCCGCAGCGCCCCATCGAACATCAACCGGAACAACGCCCGGTCGCGAACCCCCGCCGCCGAATCCTGCGGAATCGAATCGATCAGCCGCAAAATCTCACTCTCCTCCGGCGCCACCGCGCGCCCCGTCTCGAACCGCACCAGGCCCATCTGCCGCGCCGGGTTCGCCTGCGGCGAGACAAGCCCGCGCCGCTCCACATAATTGAAAAACGCCTTCACCGACGTCCGCTTGCGCGCCACAGAGCGCGGGCTCAACCCCTCCCCCTGCAACAGCGCATCAATAAAATCATCCAGATCCATCGTACTGACCGACTGCACCAGCACCTTGTCCCTGGCGATCAAAAAACCCGCCAGCCGCTCCAGATCGCTGCAATACGCCCGCACCGTATTGCGCGCATAACCCCGCAGGCCCATCTGCTTCAGAAACTGCCTGCACAGCGTCGGAATATCCCCCGGCAGCGTCACCGACCGCGGCCGGAACTCAGGCGCACCACCACCAATCGACACCACCTCAGCCATCGGCCCGCCCTCCCGGCACCAGGCCGAATACCCGGGTCCCGTGCCGCCACTTGAACTGCAGCACCTCCCGGCTCGTCCAGCGCGGGAACCACCGAACCCACACCCTGCGCTCCACCGCATCCAGCGGCCCACAGGCCCTCAACACCGCCATCAAACGTCTACTGCTCATCACCCACCTCCCTATTCCATTCACGCGCCCACAGCGCGCCAGAAATCGTCCACGCCATACTCGCCACCCAGCGCCGCCACCATCGCCAGCAGAAACAACGCCACCAGCAGCGCCACCCATGGCGCCACGCCCCGCATCAGCCCGCCATCCGGTTAAAAACCGGCGCCGCCCGCTCCGGCAGAATCGCCATGATCCGCGCCTGCAGCGCCGTCCCCTGGGCCAACACATCATTGATCTCCTGCAGCGCCCGCTTCGCCAGCGCCACATCCTCCGGCCCGATGCGCCCATCCTCCAGCATCGGCGCCAGCGCCTGGGTCGCCTCGCCAAACTCGCGGATCCACGCCCCCACGCACTCCACCTCCCGCCCATCGCCGGGCACAGGGAGCGGCGCCGCAAGCAGCCCATAACGCTGCGCCAGCGCCGCCCGGCAATCCTCCCGCCACGGCTCGCCCAGCGACTCCACCCACGCCTCCTCCAAATCCACCGGCAGGCGCGCCTCGCCGTGCAAAAACCGCCACAGCAACTGCGCATTGGCCCGCATGTCCCGATACGCATCCCGCCCCTCATGGAACTGCACCGCCCGCGCCTGCCCCGGCACCGCCTCGTGATAACGCCGCACCACCTCCACCGCAAACGTCGGCATGCTCACCGACGTATGGTGCAAATACGCATGCGTAAACCCGAAAACCACCTGAGACCGCGTCTCCCTCACCGCACTTCCCTCCATCGTCCTATCGCCTCCTTCGCCCGCGCCAGGGCGTCCTCGCCGCGAAAATACCCAATCGCCTCATACCCCACCCGCGCATACGGATTTTTGGGAGGACCCGGCACCCAGGCCGTGTAATCCACCGCCACGCCATGGAACTGCTTGCTGATCCGGCAGCCCGCATCGTCCTCGATGAAATAATCATCCCGCCGGCGCCACGCCACCTCACGCGCCAACCTCCGCCCGCCGCCGGTTCCAGACCATCATCGCCAGATTCGCGATATCCAGCGGGTCCAGCACCTCATGATGGACAAACTGCTCCCGCAGCAACGTCATCAGATACGCCTCGGAACACTGCAGCGGGTCATGCCAGCCGCCCCGCCCCTCAAGCCTCTTCTCCTCCAGCCGGGCCAGCATCGCCAGGCTGAACAAGCGCACCCCCAGCCCGTCCGCCAGCTCATCCGGCATATGCGCCGTCACATGCCCCGGCCGGCGCCGCGCCCCGACCGCGCTCACCCCGCCTGCTCCAGCAGCAGAAACGGCACCGCCGGCTCATCGCCCAGGGCCTCATCGACATCGCAACCCGCCTGATGCAGATCCCCCACCGTCTCCACCTCCTCCGTACAGCCCAGGCACAGACCGCGGATCAAATGATGATCCAGCACACCGCACCGCTCGCAATAACCAATAGACTCCCGCTCGCTCATGCCATCTCCTCCCTATGACTCATCCAGCCCGTCGAGTGATTCGAGAAAATCCCAATCCTCATCCGTCATGGGCGCCAGGTCCGCCACAGTGCGCCCCTGTAGCTCCCGGCCGCACCTGAGGCAGTGGATGAGGACCGACGGCGAGACATACACCACCGGCCCGAAATCGTGCCCGCGCACAGCGCAGACCGCCCGCGCAACCAGCCTCATCACGCCCCCTCCTCTGCCGAAACACCGGCATCATTGTCAGCACCCAGCGCGGGGATATGATGGAGCGCATCATGATTCCGCAGGATTCCCCGCAACGTATTCAGATGCCAGCGCCGCCCGCCGCCGGGCGCCGGCACGCCCATTGCCTGCAACTCCGCCGCAATCACCCGCAGCGACAGCGCCCGCTCCTCCTTCCAGCGCACGATCATCCTCCGCACCGCCCAGGTCTCCGGGTCGCGGAACAACTGCCCACCCACCCGCCGGCAACCATACGGCACCGGGCCATACACCCGCCCCTGGGCCAGCAGCCCCTGGTACGTCTCCGTATTGCGCTCGCGGATGCGGTTGCGCTCCAGCTCCGCATTGGCCAGCAGCAGCGTCAGGAAATACCAGCCCATGGGCGTCGTCGTATCGATGTGCTCAGAAACCGAATGGATGGTCACCCCGCGCCGGTTGAAACGGTCCGCCAGCACCAGCCCATCCACCGTCAGGCGAAAGGCCCGGTCCAGCCGCGACACCACCACCCCCTCCACCTCGCCGGCCAGCAGCCGCTCCACCAGCTCACCGCCCCCAGGGCGGCTCTCCAGCGCCTTCCCGGCGCTCACCCCGGCATCCTCGATGATCTCAACCAGCTCGTGCTCATAGAGCTGGCAATAGCGGCGCACCTGCGTGCGCTGAATCTCCAGGCTCTTCCCGTTCTTGCGCTGCTCCTGGGAGCTGACGCGGATATAAGCAAGCAGTTTCATAGGGTTACGTCTCCATGTTGGGGGTGGTCAGGCGGCTTGGTCTGGGCCGCAATTGCACCCGCGCCCGCGTGTGATATTCTTTGCTTCTTGGGCAGTAAAGTTACGGGGGCGCCCCATGCGGCGGTTTGGCAGGCCGTCCTCGTCGTATCGTTCCGGGAACAGTGCCTGCGGCGTCACGCCGACGGCGTCTGCAATGGCCTTTTCCATCCGGGGATATGGGATGTCGAACGCGCGGTAGAGGGTTTGCTTTTTCACCCCGGCGCCGCGCGCCACGGCGGCCAGCGAGCGGCCCTGAATCGATACTTGGTAAATGACCCATGCGCGACGCTTGCGCGGGTCGCCGACAATGCCCTTAGGTATGGTGTTTGACTGGTTCATGGTCGTAGAGATTAGCAGGAACATGCTATGAGATCAAGCATGTTCATGCCATAAAAGATTGTCTTCACCGCTTCAAGATAAAAAACTTAAAATATCAATGAATTAGGTTCTGTGACCAAAAAAAACACAAATAATGAGCTTAAAGACAGAATTAGAATCTGCGCAGATATAGCAGGAAGTGGCGATGCGCTGGCAAAAAGCACGGGCATTCCAAGAAGGACGTTAGAGAGTTATTTGTCTGGCAATGCAGAGCCAAAAGCATCTAGATTGGAAGCCATTGTTAGAGCCGTTGGTGTTTCCGGACATTGGTTGCTCACAGGCGAAGGACAAATACTGCAAGAACAGGTTCTACGTGAGAAATGGGGTAGCTTGGTCTACAGATTTCTTGCCTATTATGCATCACGCGAAGACGGGTGGGATGATGAAGAGACGGTTCGGCGCTTCGTCGCCGACTATAATGCAGAGCCTCCGCGGGTCAAGCGCGTCGCTGGAATCCCAGTAATTACCTCAGAGGAGGTTAACCATTGGTTCTATGAGGTCGGGCCTGACTCCGATGAGGACCAAAATAATACCCAGGATATTCTTGACGAGAATTACGCCCTTCTCCCGCTCTACAATGTCAGAGCTGCGGCCGGACACGGCACCGTGGTGGAGGCAGAACAGGTCGTTGACTGGATCGCTTTCAAGCGTGAATGGCTGGAACGCGAGCTCCATGCCAACAAGTCGGACCTCTATCTCATTGAGGTGGATGGCGAGTCTATGGAGCCCACACTGCGCCCTGGCGATATCATCCTTGTTGACCACCGCGCCGCAAACACCGTTCCCAGGGACGGCATTTACGTCCTGCGCATAGATGACGCGCTTTTAGTCAAGCGCCTGCAGCGCCTACCGGGCGGGAAAATCCACGTAACCAGCGACAACGAAGCCTATAAGCCGTTCGAGATTGACCTCAAAAAAGAAAATGACATAGCAATCATCGGACGTGTAATTTGGGCCGGGCGGAGGTTGTAAAAATCTTTGTTTTAGCCAAAAATAGGCCTGCAAGGGCATCTTGCCAGACATCAAGGAGTGGACCTCAAACGTGACTACCGAGACCAGTTATGAAAGAGCCCCGCTGATCGAGCTTGTGGTTGAGGTCCGATGGCCAGTGCGAACGGTCACAATTGCCGGCGGCTTTGAGATAGTCGGTGACGCATCACCTGCCTTTGATATCTGGTTCCAGGGCATTGCCGCCAAGGCAAAAGAGCAAGGATTCGATGAACTTGAAAGATTGGTTCCGCACGATGCCCCGCCTTTTGCTCACCAGCCAATTTTTCGTTTCAAGAAATCAGGTCATCCGTTTCCGCTTTATCAGTTTGGCCATGGAATCTTTACGATAAACGCCGGTCCGCCCAGTTATTTTTCATGGACAAAGTTCAGGCCCCAAGTTGAGGCCGGGTTGGAGGCGCTGGTTTTGAGCATGCCTCAAGACGACAATAAGGTAGACAATTTCTATGTGGCCAGCCTGCGTTATATCGATGCATTCAAAGAAGACCTGCGTGGCGGGATGTCTAATTACGCTTTTATGCGTGATGCATTAGGGGTATCGATTAATCTACCGGGCAATTTACTCGAT
>CAYRLE010000020.1:0-34899 GCA_964425105.1 uncultured Gammaproteobacteria bacterium
GGGTGTAATGAGTGATGAGTGATGAGTGATGAGTGATGGGGAAGTGACGGGAAACCGAGACACCGAGTGCCTTCCGTCCCTCATCACCCATCACCCATCACCCATTACCCATACCCCTGCCAGCCAAGTGGTTGCTCAAGGCCACGTAAGACTCCACGCCGATTGTCTCCGGGCGCTGGCCGGGGTCGATGCCGGCGGCGCTTAGGTCTGCGGCATCGGCCAGGCCCTTGAGGGCGTTGCGCAGGGTCTTGCGCCGGTAGGCGAAGGCCTGTTTCACCAGCTTTTCGAAGCATCCCTCATCCTGTGCGGCATGAGGCGGGGTGGCGTGGGGTATCAGGCGCACGAAGGCCGATTGCACCTTGGGTGGCGGTGTGAAGGCGCCGGGGCCGATGTGAAACAGGTCCTCCACGCGGCAGCGGTACTGGACCATGACGCTGAGGCGTCCATAGACGCCGCTGCCCGGCTGCGCCGCCATGCGTTCCACCACTTCCTTCTGCAGCATGAAGTGCATGTCGCGGATCAGGGCGGCGTAGTCCAGCAGGTGGAAGAGCAGGGGGGTGGAGATATTGTAGGGCAGGTTGCCGGTGATGCGCAGCGGGCGGCCGTCAGCGGCCAGGGTGGCGAAGTCGAACTGCAGGGCGTCGGCCTGATGGATGACGAGGCGCTGCGCCGCGCCGTCCAGCCTCTTGAGGACGGGGATCAGGTCGCGGTCCAGTTCGATGACGTCCAGGTGGGCGCAGTGTTCCAGCAAGGCTGCGGTGAGGGCGCCGCGCCCGGGGCCGATTTCCACCACATGCTCCCCGGGGCGGGGGTTGATGGCCCGCACGATGCGTCCGATGATGGCGGGGTCATGGAGGAAGTGCTGGCCGAAGCGTTTGCGGGGGCGATGGGGCTGCATGTTGCTCAGGCCGTCCCGGCGGCGCGCTGCGCCGCCATGGCCAGGGCCGTGTCCAGGGCATAGGCCAGGCTGCCGGCGTCGGCCTTCCCTGAACCTGCCAACTCCAGGGCCGTGCCGTGGTCCACCGAGGTGCGGATGAAGGGCAGCCCCAGGGTGATGTTGACGGCGCGCCCGAAACCCATGTGTTTGAGCACCGGCAGGCCCTGGTCGTGATACATGGCCACCACCGCGTCGGCCCGTTGCAGGTATTTGTCGATGAACAGGGTGTCGGCGGGCAGCGGTCCTTCCAGCGCCAGTCCCTCACTGCGCAGGGTGTCCAGCACCGGGATGATGATCTCCTGCTCCTCGCGCCCCAGATGGCCGCCCTCTCCCGCGTGGGGGTTGAGGCCGCACACCAGCAGGCGGGGGCGCGCCACGGCGAAATCCCGCTGCAGGCTGTGGTGGGTGATGCGCAGGATGCCCGTCAGGCGCTGCGGGGTGACGGCGGCGCATACCGCGTGCAGGGGCAGGTGGGTGGTGACCAGGGCCACCCGCAGGCCCGGGGTCGCCAGCATCATCACCACCAGGGGCGTGCCGGATTCGGCCGCCAGGAATTCCGTATGGCCGCTGAAGGGGATGCCGGCCTCGTTGATGATCTCCTTGTTGACGGGGCCGGTCACCAGGGCCGCGAAATCACCCGCCAGGCAGTCCCGGGCGGCGCTGCGCAGGGTGTCCAGGACATAGGGGGCATTGGCCACCGTCAGACGGCCGGGCGTGACGGGGCCGGCGGCGTTCAGCGCCAGGACCTTGAGGGTGCCGGCCGCCTGGGGGTGCGGCGCACGGGCAGGGTCGAAAGGCTCCAGCGCCAGGGGCAGGCCCAGGCGGCGGGCCCGCTGCGCGAGGATCTCCGCATCCGCCACCGCCACCAGTTCGGCATCATGGGGCTGCTGGGCCAGCTGCACGCACAGGTCCGGGCCAATGCCGGCCGGCTCGCCCGGCGTCAGGGCGATGCGCGGAATGGGATTAGAGACGGTACTCGACATAGGCCTCGTCGCGCAGGCGGCGCAGCCAGTTGGCCTGGGCCTCTTCCACCTTGCGCTGGAAGATCTGCTTGCGGGCCTGCTTGCGGGTGAATTCGTCGGTGTCGTCGTGCTGGCGCCGCTCCAGGACCTGGATCAGGTGCCAGCCGAAGCCGCTCTTGACGGGTTCGCTGATGGCGCCCGGCTCCAGCTTGGTGAGCGCCTGTTCGAACTCGGGGACCATCTGACCCGGGCTGACCCAGCCCAGGTCGCCGCCGTCCACTGCCGAGGCCTTGTCGTCGGAATACTCCTTGGCCAGTTGCGCGAAGTCCTCGCCGGCCAGGAGGCGGCGGCGCAGTTCGCGGGCCGTCTCCAGGGCCTGTTTCTCGCTGATCAGGCCGCCGGGGCGGATCAGGATATGGCGGGCGTGACTCTGGGCGACCAGATGGCGCTGGCCGCTGCGGTGTTCCAGCAGCTTGATGATGTGAAAACCGCTGGGGCTGCGGATGAGGTCGCTGATTTCGCCTACTTTCATGTTGCGCACCACGTCCACGAAGAGGGTGGGCAGTTCACCACTCTTGCGCCAGCCCAGGTCGCCGCCCTTCAGTGCCTGCTGGCCGTCAGAGACGGCGATGGCGGTCTCGCTGAAATCCCGGCCCTGGCGCAGTTCTTCCAGGATCCCCTGGGCCCGCTCCCGGGCCTGGCGGATCTCGGCGGGGGTGGCCGCCTCCGGCAGGGCGATGAGGATATGCCCCAGGTGATATTCGTCATGGGCCTTGCCTTGGGTCTTCTGGTTGACGAGAAAATTGTCGATCTCCTGCTCGGTGACACTGATGCGGCTCTCCACCTGGCGTTGCAGCAGGCGGCGGATGATGATCTCCTGGCGCATTTCCTCGCGGAACTGGGCGAAGCTGAAGCCGTCTTTCTCCAGCACGTCGCGGAACTGGCTGAGGGTGAGTTTGTTCTGCGCCGCTATGTTGCCGATGGTCTTGTTGAGGGTTTCGTCGTCGATGCGAATGCCGCTGGCCTCGGCGATCTGGAGCTGGATGCGGTTGATCACCATGCGTTCCAGGACCTGTCTGCGCAGCACGGCGCGCGGCGGCATGGGGGTGCGTTGCTGGCGCAGCTGTTTTGTCAGGGTGGTGAGGCGTTGCTCCAGTTCGCTGGCGGTGATGACGTCGTCATTGACGATGGCCGCGATGCGGTCGATGGTCTCCGGGGGCGGCGTCTCCACGGTGGCCGCTGCCGCCACGGTGATGGCCGCCAGTGACAGCCCTGCCGCCCAGTGGCAGGTGGTGCGGTACAGCATTTTCAACATCTTGTCTGGGTTCCTGAATCTGAGGGGGTTGAGGCGGAATATCCGGGTGAAATGCCAGGGGCCGACGGCCCGGCGTCATTCTTCATAGCCTAGGATACCACTTTCCAATACGTCAGCCATATCCTTGCCGACACTGGCCAGGCCCTTGAATTCCATCTGCAGGTAATAGGAGACGGTGTACCTGTCATCGGCCTTGAGATAACGGCGGGCGAGGAAATTGAACTTCCAACAACAGTTTTGATACTCGAACCCCCCTAAAGTTTCCAGGCTCCGGTCATCCAGCAGGTCGCGATTCCAGCGTGCGATGACATGCCAGTTGCGCTGCAGGGGCCAGAGCAGGGACAGATCGGTCTGCTCCAGGGTGTCGTTGCGGTAGCGGTAGGAGAGGTTGAGGGTGCGCCGGTAACCGGGGTGGTAGCGGAAGCTGATGGTGCCCTTGTCCACGGTGTCGTTTTCCATGTCCCAGCGCAGATCCCCGCTGGCGCTGAGGTGTTCGCTGAGCTGGGCCTTGCCCTCGGCCACGATGTCGGAGCGGGATTCGCTGAGGGGTGCGCCGCCGCTGAGGGTGACCTTGCGGTCCTCGAAGTAGAAGATCTGTCCCACTTTCAGCAGCAGGCGTTCCGTGCCATTGTCCTCCAGGAGGCGTGTGGTGAGGGCGGCGCTGATCTGGTTGGCGTCGCCCACCCGGTCGCTGCTGGTGAAACGATTGTCCCGGAACAGCTGGTTGTAGTTGAAGTCGGGTATGCCGGTGTCGAAGACCGGGATCTCGCCCTGCTCGCGGCGCGGCACATAGAGATAGAACAGGCGCGGTTCCAGGGTGTGCAGCAGGCCGTGTTTGCCGAGGCGGTATTGGCGCTCCAGGTACAGGCCGCTGTCGATGCTGAGCAGCGGCACGGTGCGCTGGATTCGGTCATCGCTGCCGGCGGGCTGATCGCTGAGGGCGTAGCCGGTGTATTCCAGTTTGACGGTGGGCTTGAGATAGGCGCCGGGATTGCTCAGCGGCAGGCTGAAGACGGGCTGCAGGTCGAGGCGCTTGCCGCTGACCTTGCCGTTGCGCTGGAAGTTGACCAGTTCGCTGTCGAGCAGGAAATTGACCCGGTTCTGGCGCTCCGGCGGGGCCAGGGCGAAGGTCAGCTGGGGCAGGCGCTGATAGGGGCGCGAACTGTCGGGGATGGTGTCATCGACGGTTTGGAAGCTCTGCACCAGCAGGGCGGCGGACCAGCGTTCGCCCTGATAGCTGAGGGATCCCTTCTGCGGCAGATGACTGACTGTGGCGATGCTCAGGCTCTTGCCGTAATCGGTGAGATAATCGGCATCGGAGACATAGTTGTACTGAATCTCGCTGCGCACCCGGGGGAAGGGGTGGCCCTCGTGGCGCAGGGCGAGGGCGCCGCGGTTCTGATCGTCGTATTCCTTGTCGCCGCGGATATATTCGAGATTGATCTGGCCGCTGTTGATGGCTGTGAGATAGCGGAATTCGCCCAGCATCAGCAACCCGCGCCGGGAAAAATAGTCGGGGGTAATGGTGGCGTCGTAGTTGGGCGCCAGATTGAGATAATAGGGGGTCGCCAGTTCACGGCCCGACTTGTTGGAGGTGCCCACGGTGGGGGCCAGGAAGCCGGATTTGCGCTTGTCGCTGAGGGGGAAGGTGACATAGGGAAAATAGAATACCGGCACCTTCTTGAAGGTCAGCCAGGCATGACGGGCGTTGCCCACGTCTTTGTCATGGTTGAGGATCACCTTGCGGGCGTGCAGCAGCCAGTCCTCTTGTCCTGGATCGCAGGTGGTGTAGCTGGCACGCAGCAGAGTGGTGCGCCGGCTGCCTTCCAGAAAGATGCGCTGCGCCTTGCCGCGGCCGTGTTCCCTGGCCAGCTGAAAGCCCGCTTCATCGATGGTGCCGGTTTCCGTGTCCAGGTGGAGGCGGGCACGCGCTCCTTCCGCGATGAGGTTTTCCTTTTCGTAATGAACCGCGCCTTGCGCCTGGGCCTCCTCCGTGGAGCGCCGGTAGACGACTTCGTCGGCCTGCAGGCGCTGGCCGTCGCCGATCACCTCCACTGCCCCCTGCAGGCGGTAGAGTTCCTGCTGCATCACCTCGCCGCTGTCGGCACTGAGAAAAGTCCGGTCCTGCGGGTCGCGGGGAATGAGGGGCGAGATGATGGCGTGGCTGCACAGGGCCCATTTGCTGGGGGCTGCCTGTGCACCATGAAACAGCGCCGCTGCCATCAGCAGCATGACGGAGAGGAGGCAGGGGGCGAACCCTGGCAGATGCGGTTTCACGGCAGCATTTCCGGCGTTGGTATGATGATTCCGGTTTGTATAGAATGAGGCCCTACTCTCATCGAATCGGGCGAGGCGGGGTGCGTAACAAGACGGTTTCCTTCAAGTATCTGCTGATCCTGCTGCTGGTCGTCATTGTCCTTGTCACTGTTCTGATTTCAACCCGGCCCGTCAAACAGCCACCCCTGCAGGCGCTCACGCCCCTGCGGGTGAAGGTGGCGGCGGTGCGCAGGCTGGATTTGCAGCCGCGGCTGGTGGTTACAGGATATTTGCGTCCCGTGCGCAAGTCCACATTACATTTCGAACTGGCGGGGCGCGTGGTCAGCCGGCGCGTGGAGGCAGGACAGCAGGTGGCGGCGGGCGAACTGCTGCTGCAGCTGGCGGACGGCGATTACCGGGATGCCCTGGCCGAGGCCGAGGCACGCCTGGCGCAGGAGCGCGCCGCCATCGAGCGGGACCGGCGCCTGCTGGAACTGGTGGAGAGCAACCGCCGGCTGCAGGCCCGCGAAGTGGCGCGCCTGCAGCAGCTGGGACAGGAATCCCTCGCTTCCCAGTCCAAGCGGGACGAGGCCCAGCAGCGTCTGCTGCAGCTGCGCGCCGAGGAGGAGCAGCTGCGCTACAGCGTGTCCACCGCACCCTCGCGCCTCGCCCTGGCCGAGGCGGCGCGGCGCCGCGCCAGCCGCAATCTGGCGCGCACCCGCCTCAGCGCCCCTTTTGACGCCGTCGTCAATGCCGTGTTTCTCGAGGAAGGCGACTATGTCAGTCCCGCGGCAGCGGCGCTGGAGATCGTCCAGCTGGACCAGTTGGATCTCTATCTGGAGGTGAGCGGGGAGACCATCACCCTGCTGCGCCAGGATCAGCCGGTGACAGTGAAATTGCGCGATGCCGAGCGCAGCGGCCGCATCGTCGCTGTGCAGCAGGACCCGGACCGCCGCACCTTCACCCATGAAGTGCGCATCCGCTTGGCGGGGGAGGGGCTGCTGCCGGGCAGCCCGGCGCGGGCCGTGCTGCCTCTGCAGCCGCTGGCGGGGGTGCTGGTGGTGCCGGTGGCCGCGGTGTTGCAGGAGGGCGGTCAGGCCTACGTGTTCACGATAGAGGATGGGCGGGTGCGGCGTCGCACTGTCACCCTGGGGCGGCGCGAGGGTGACCTGCAGGTGATCCGCAGCGGCCTTACGGGTGCGGAGACAGTGGTGGCGCGCGACGTGGCGTTGCTCAGCGACGGCCAGGCGGTGGCCGTGGGCGGGGAGTCGGCGGCGGGCGGCGGCTGACATGGGCGTCGTCCATTTTGCCATCCGCAATCCGCTGATCACCAATCTGCTGCTGGCCCTGGTGGTGGTGGCCGGCGTGGTCTCCTGGTACGCCATGCCTCAGGAGATGTTCCCGGTGGTGGAACTGGACAAGGTGCGCATCACCACGGTCTTCGAGGGCGCCTCGCCGACGGAGGTGGAACGCCAGGTCACCCTGCCCCTGGAGGAGGAGTTCGATGGCATGGCGGATATCGATGTCATCACCTCCACCAGCAGCGAAGGACTGTCCAATATCCTCATCGAGTTCAAACAGGGCGCCGACATCGACGACTTCCTGCTGGATGCGCGCACTGCGGTGGACCGCATCGACGATCTGCCGGCGGAGGCGGAGCGCCCCGAGATCCACCGCCTGCGGACCCGCTTTCCGGTGATCAGCGTGGCCCTCTACGGCGATATCGCAGAAGGCGCCCTGATGGAGATTGCCGAGACGGTGAAACGCCGCCTGCTGGCCATCCCCGGCGTGGCCAGCGCGGGCATGGCCGGCGAGCGGGAATGGGAGCTGTGGGTGGAGGTGGACCCCGATCTGCTGGCGCTGTACGGGGTGCCGCTGTCGCGGGTGCTGGCGACACTGCGCGACAACCTGCGCGACCTGCCCGGCGGCTCCATCGAGGCGGCGGAGGGCGACATCCTGCTGCGCGGCGTGGGGGTGGCGCCGCGCCCGGCGGCGGTGGAGGGGCTGGCCTTGCGCAGCAATGAACGCGGCGGGCAGCTGCTGCTGGGAGCGGTGGCCCATGCCAGCCTGCGCCTGGAGGAAGCGCGCACCCTGGCCCGCTTCAACGGCCGCCGCTCCATCAATATGACCGTGACCAAGACCGCCGACTCCTCCACCATCGAGGTATCGGCGCGGGTGCGCCAGGCCATTGCGGAACTGGCAGGGGAGTTGCCGGCAACGGTCCATGTGGCCGCCTACAGCGATCTCTCGAAATACGTCAAGACCCGCCTGGAGACCGTCAAGTCTTCCGGCCTGGTGGGTCTGGTGCTGGTGCTGCTGTCTCTCTATCTGTTTTTGAATTTCCGCGTCGCCCTGATCACCGCGCTGGGCATCCCGGTGTCCTTCCTGTTCGCCACCATCATGCTCAATTATTTCGGCTACACCATCAACATGGTGTCGCTGTTCGCCTTCCTCATCGTGCTGGGCATGATCGTGGACGATGCCATCATCGTCACCGAAAACATCTACCGTCATATGGAAAACGGCATGGAGGCGACGGAGGCCGCCCAGCGCGGCGTCCAGGAAGTGTTCTGGCCGGTGACCGCCTCCACCGCCACCACCATCGCCGCCTTTCTGCCCATGTTCGCGGTGGGCGGCACCATGGGGGCCTTCATTGCGGTGATCCCGGTGGTGGTGATCTTCGCCCTGCTGGGTTCCCTGCTGGAGGCCTTCGGCGTGCTGCCCTCCCATGCCTTTGAGCTGCTGCGCGTGGAACGCCGGCGCCGCGGCTGGGTGGACTGGCGCCGCCTGCTGGAACGTTATGTGGATTTCATGGGCTGGGCATTGCGCAACCGCTACCTGGTGTCGCTGGCCATCGTCGGCCTGCTGGTGGTGGTGGTGGCCTTTGCCGCCACGCGCATGTCCTTCGAACTGTTCGGTCACGTGGAGACAGGGCAGTTCTTCATCAACGTCGAGGCGCCCAACACCTACAGCCTGGAGGATTCCGCGCGCCTCGCCGCCGAGGTGGAGGCGGCGGTACTGGACAGCATGCGCCCGGGAGAACTGGACAGCCTGCTCACCAATGTCGGCGTCACCTTCATCGACTTCACCACCGTCAAGTTCGAGAGCAACTATATCCAGCTCATTGTCGATCTCAACAAACGCCGGCCGCACGGTTTCATCGAGCGCTGGATCACGCCCCTGGTGAGCCTGCGCTTCAGCTGGCAGGGCAGCCGTGAACGGGAGACCATGGTGGTCATCAATGAAGTGCGCCAGCGCCTGCGGGAGATCTCCGGTATCCAGCGTTTTTCCATCCTCCGCCCCCAGGGCGGGCCGGCCGGCGCCGACGTGGAGGTGGGGGTGGTGGGGGATGACGTGACCGTGCTGCGCAGTTATGGCCAGCGCATCGTGCGTTTCCTGCGCCAGCTGCCAGGGGTCTATGACGTGCGCGAGGACCTGGAGCCGGGCAAGCTGGAATACCGCTATACCATCAACGAACGCGGCCGCCAGCTGGGGCTCAGCCAGGCCCAGCTGGCGCAGGCGGTGCGGGTGGGCTTTCAGGGGCTGGAGGCGGTGCATGTCACCCTCGGCAACCGGCGCCTGCCGGTGCGGGTCATCTATCCCCAGTCTCTGCGCCATGATCCCGCCGCCCTGGCGCAACTGCGCATCGTGCTGCCCGATGGGCGCGCCGTGCTGCTGGGCGAGGTGGCCGATATCCACGTCGGGCGCGGCTACAACCTGGTGAAGCGCCGCGACCTGCAGCGCCTGGCCACGGTCACCGCCGAGGTGGATTCCAACATCACCACGCCCCTGGCGGTGGCCGATCGGATCCGCGCTGAGTTTGCACCGCAGATCGCTGCCGATCCCGCTTACCGTCTGTTGTTCCTGGGCGAGAAGCGCAAGGCCAATGAATCGATCCAGGACATGCTGCGCGCCTTGGTGATTGCGGTGGCCATCATCTTTTTTATCCTCGCTGCCTTGTTCAAGTCCCTGCTGGATCCCCTGGTGGTGATGTTCGCCATTCCCTTCGGCATCATCGGTGTCATCGTCGGCCACCTGCTGCTGGGGTATCATCTGCAGTTTCTGTCGCTGATCGGTTTTCTCGCCCTGGCGGGCATCGTGGTCAACGATTCCCTGATCCTGGTGGAGTTCGCCAAGCGCCTGCGCGCCCAGGGCCACGACCGCATCGAGGCCCTGGTGGAGGCGGGGCGGGTGAGGACGCGGCCTATTCTGCTCACCAGCATCACCACCTTTCTGGGGATTTCCCCCTTGATCTTCTTTTCCACCGGGCAGACCGCCTTTCTCGCCCCCATGGCGGTGAGCCTGGGTTTCGGGCTGCTGTTCGCCACGGGGCTGATCCTAGTTGGCATCCCCTGTTTCTATCTGGTGGCCGATGATCTGCGCTGCCTGGTGCGGCGCGGCGCCCGCCAAGCGGCTGGAGGTGGCGGCGATGGATGAGCGCCTGTTGCTGCTGCGCAGCTGGCTGATGGAGGAGCTGGCCCTGCCGCTACAGCGGCTCAGTCCCGCCTCGGGGGATGCCAGTTTTCGCCGTTATTTCCGGGTCCATCTCGGGACGGAGACCTTCATTGCCATGGATGCCCCGCCCGACAGGGAGGACTGCCGGCCCTTCGTGCGGGTGGCGGCGGCCTTCGCCGCGCGCGGTTTGAACGTGCCGCGCATCCTGGCGTCGGACCTGGAACGGGGCCTGCTGTTGTTGAGCGATTTCGGCGAGCGCCAGTACTTGGCCGCTCTCGATGAAGCCAGCGCCCCGCGGCTCTATGGCGATGCCCTGGCGGCCCTGTTGCGGCTCCAGGCCGGGGAAGAGGACGGCAAAACAGTATTGCCTCCCTATGACGAGACCTTGTTGTTACAGGAGATGGCCTTGTTCCAGGAGTGGTTCCTGGAGCGCCACCTGGGGCTGACCCTGGATGCGGGGCAGCTGGAGGTCCTGGAGGCAGCCTTCGCGAAGCTGGCGGCAGCAGCCCTGGAGCAGCCCCGCGTCTGGGTGCACCGCGATTATCATTGCCGCAATCTGATGGTGGTGGCGCAGGACAATCCCGGCATCCTGGATTTCCAGGACGCCGTCACCGGGCCCGTTACCTATGACCTGGTGTCCCTGCTGCGGGACTGCTACATCCGCTGGCCCGGCGACAGGGTCCAGGCGTGGCTGGCGGCCTATCACCGCCAGGCCGTGGCGCAGGGGCTGCTGCCTGGCGTGAGCCTGGCGCAGTTGCGCCAGTGGTTCGATTGGATGGGGATGCAGCGCCACCTGAAGGCCGTGGGCATCTTTGCCCGCCTCCGGCACCGCGATGGCAAGCCCGGCTATTTGGCGGACATTCCCCGCACTTTCGGCTATCTGCTGGAGGTCAGCGCTCGCCATGGGGAGTTGGCGGCGCTCCATGGTTTGCTGAAATCATTGCCCCTGGCCGCAGAATGAGCACTCGGGCGGTGACGATTCGTATATAATTCACGACTATTATGATCAAACATCCCGCCTCTCCCCTTTTCCGCGGCCTCTGCTCCATTCTCCTTTTGGTGCTACTGCTGTGTCTGTCGTTTTCCCCCCTGCTGGCGGCGGACCCGCCGCCAGCGCCGGTGATGGTGGCGCCGGTGGTGGAGCGTGAACTGGCGCCCACCATCCGGGTGACCGGCGATGTCATCAGTCGCCATGATGCCCGGCTGTCGGCCGAGGTGGCGGGCCGCCTGGTATCAGTGGCGGAAGTGGGCCAGCACGTCGCTGCCGGTCAGGTGCTGGCGCGCATCGACCATGAACTGCTGCGTTTCCAGCGCGAGGAGTTCGAGGCGGAGATCGACCAGGTGGAGGCCCGCAAGACTTTCCTGGTGCGCGAGGTGAAACGCCTGCGGCGTCTCGCCAAGAGCAACAACACGGCCCAGACCCTGCTGGACCAGACGGTTTCCGAACTGGGTGTGGAGGACGCCAAGCTGGTTTCGGCGCGCGCCCGCCTCAAACAGATCGAGGACCGCATCCGCCGCAGCACGGTGCGGGCGCCCTTCGCGGGGGTGGTGATGGAGCGTTTCCGCCATCCCGGGGAATGGGTGGACGGTGGCGACGAGGTGGTGCATCTGCTGGATACCACTGAACTGGAAGTGCGCGCCATGGCGCCGCTTGCTACCAGGCCCTATCTGAAAACGGGCATGACGTTGCTCCTGGTGGCAGATGATACCTCGGTTCAGGGGGAGATCCGCGCCCTGGTGCCCGCCGGCAATGCCCGCTCCCACCTCATGGATGTGCGCATCGTCTTTCAGCACCCCCGCTGGACGGTGGGCCAGGTGCTGGAGGTGGCCGTGCCCACTGCCGCGCCGCGGCGTGCCGTGGTGGTGCCGCGCGATGCCCTGGTGCTGCGCCGCAGCGGAATCGCCGTCTACCGCCTGACGGCGGATGGTGGCGCCGAGCGGGTGGCGGTGCGCACGGGGATCGCCCAGGGCGACTTGATCGAGGTGCTCGGTGAGTTGCGCCCCGGTGACCGGGTCATCACCCGCGGCGGTGAGCGGCTGCGGCCGGGGCAGAAGGTGAGAGTGCTCAATGAAGCCGAGGGTTAGGGCAACACTGTGAACCTGGTGCGGCTGTCTCTTTCCAATCCCGTGGCGGTGGCCGTGGCGGTGCTGTTGGTGCTGCTGTTCGGCATTATCAGCCTGAGCCGCCTGCCGGTGCAGCTGACCCCCGAGGTGGAGGAGCCTCAGATCAGCATCAGCACCAGCTGGCGCGCCGCCGCCCCGGCTGAGGTGGAGGCGGAGATCATCGAGCCCCAGGAGGATGCCCTGCGTGGACTGCCGGGCGCCGTGCGCCTGCTCTCCCAGGCCCAGCGCGGCCAGGGTGTCATCACCATCACCTTTGCCGTAGGCAGCGATCTGCGCCGCGCCCTGCTGGAGGTGATGAATCGCCTCAACCGCGTGCCCCGTTATCCCCCCGATGCCGATGAGCCGGTGATCAGCGCCGTGGGCAGCAACAGCCGGGCCATTGCCTGGTTTATCCTCAAGACCCTGCCGGGCAACGATCGGGATATCGCCAGTTATCAGGATTTCATAAAAGATGTGGTGCAGAGCCGCTTTGAGCGCGTGCCCGGGGTGGCCCGCTCGGAGGTGCGTGGCGGGCGCGAACAGGAGATCCGCATTACTTTCGATCCCTACCGCGCCGCCAGCCTCGATGTCCAGCTGCCGGAGGTGATCGGCCTGGCGGACAGTGAGGACGTCTCCGGCGGTTTCATCGACGTGGGCAAGCGCCGCTATACCCTGCGTTTCAGCGGCAGCTATGACGTGGAGGCCCTCAAGGAGATGATTCTGGACTGGCGCGACGGCCACCCAGTGCTGCTCAGGGACGTGGCGGATGTGGCCCTGCAGCCCGAGGACCGTTCCAGCTTCGTGATCCAGAACGGCCGCCTGGCCATGGCGGTCAATGCCCATCGCGAGACCGGGGTCAATGTTCTGAAGGTTATGGCAGGCCTGCGCGAGGCCGCGCAGGAACTGCGCGATGGCCCCCTGGCACGGGCGGGACTGTCATTCGAGCAGGTCTATGACGAAACCGTCTATATCAACCGTTCCATTGCCATGGTGCGCAACAACCTGCTGTTGGGCGTGCTGCTGGCGACCGTGGTCCTGTGGTGGTTCTTCCGCCGTTTCCGTGCCACCCTGATGGTGGCGCTGGCCATCCCCATCTGTGTGTTCGGCAGTTTCATCTTCATGGACGCTGCAGGGCGCACTCTCAACGTGATCTCCCTGGCGGGCCTGGCCTTTGCGGTGGGCATGGTGCTGGATGCGGCCATTATCGTGCTGGAGAACATCGTGCGACTGCGAGAAGGGGGCGCGCCCAGCCGCCAGGCCGCACTGGAAGGTGCCAGCCAGGTATGGGGGGCGCTGCTGGCCTCTACCGCAACCACCGTGGCCATCTTCCTGCCGGTAGTGTTCCTGGCGGACGAGGCGGGCCAGCTGTTCGCCGATCTGGCCCTGACCATTGCGGTGGCCATCGTGTTTTCCCTGGTGGTAGCCATCACGGTGCTACCTGCCGCCGCCATGACCTGGCTACGCCATGTGGAGATGAGAGACCGTCACGAGAACTGGTGGCGGGGCATCACCGGCGCCATCATGCGTCTCACCGACACCCGGCTGCGGCGCGCCCTGTGGATCGCCGCGCTGGTATCGTTGCCACTGTTGCTGGTGGTGTTGCTCAAGCCCCAGGCGGACTATCTGCCGGAGGGCAACCGCAATCTGGTGTTCGCCTTCATCAATCCGCCACCTGGCCACAATATCGATGCCATCGAAAAGGAAATGGGCGATGTCATCGCCAGCCGCCTGCAGCCCTATCTCAGTGGCGAACAGCAGCCCCAGGTCATGAACTATTTCTTTGTGGCCTTCGCGCGCGGCATGTTCATGGGGGTGCGCACCATGGATCCCGAACGCACCAGCGAGTTGCTGCCTATCCTCAATGGCATTCTGAGGGGCTTTCCGGACACCATCGGTTTCGCCTTTCGGGCCTCCCTGTTCGGCGGCTTCGGGGAGGGGCGTAAGATCAACATGGACATCCAGGGGCGCGACCTGGACAGCCTGCTGCAGGCGGCGCGCACTGGTTTCATGACCATCCGCCAGGCTCTGCCGGGGGCCTCGGTACGCCCCTTTCCCGGGCTCGACCTTGCGGAGCCCGAACTGCGCCTGGAACCCAACGAGCGGCGCATTGCCGAGGCGGGCTGGGACCGGCGCACCATGGCCGGCGTGATCCGGGCCCTGGGTGACGGCCTCTTCGTGGGCGACCATTTCGATGGCGAGCGGCGCCTCGACGTGATCCTGCGCGCTGCCCCGTGGGCAACGCCCGAGGATCTGCTGGCCTTGCCTCTGGCGACTCCTGACGCCGGCATCCAGCCTCTCGGCGAACTGGTGAATCTGCGGCGCACCGCCGGCCCCGATGAATTACGCCGCATCGACCGGCGCCGCACCGTGACCCTGCAGGTGGGACCTCCGGAAGGCATGTCCCTGGAAGAGACCCTGGTCCTGCTCAAGAGCCGTGTGGCGCCCGTGGTGGAGGGCATGCTGCCGGAGGATGGGGAGATCCGTTATACCGGCACCGCGGACAAGCTGGAGACCGCCCTGCGCAATATGGCAGGCACCTTTGTACTGGCCATTGCCATTCTCTACCTCCTCATCAGCGCCCTGTTCCGCTCGTTTCGCGACAGCCTGTTGGTGCTGCTGGTGATCCCCCTGGCCACGGTGGGCGGGGTGATCGCCCTGCAGCTGACCAATGCCTGGAACCGCTTCGTGGTGCCGCTGTTGGGCGGCATGCCCACGGTGCAGGCCCTCGACCTGTTGACCATGATCGGCTTCGTGATTCTGCTGGGCCTGGTGGTCAACAACGCCATTCTCCTGGTGCACCAGACCCGTGCCGCCGAGCGCAGCGGACTGGCGCGCCGTGCCGCAGTGGAGGAGGCGGTACGGTTGCGGCTGCGGCCCATTCTGATGAGCACGCTGACCAGCATTTTCGGGATGATGCCGCTGTTGCTGATGCCTGGTGCCGGTACCGAACTCTACCGCGGCATGGCCGCCGTTATCGTCGGCGGTATGGCTGTCAGTACGGTGTTCACTCTGTTGCTGCTGCCCAGTCTGCTGAGAATCGGTGAGAATGTGACCCCCGTCACGGGAACGCAGTGATCGTTATCACGTAATCCGCCTGGTAATTCATCTACCATTTTCTCTTGCCGATATCTTTGGTGGGCTGCTTGTACCTGTCCTCTTGTGACAGATCCCTCCGGCCTGGGTTGCGGAGATGGCGAACAGTACATTGCCATCCATCATTTACCAGACAGATGCATAAAGATGATGAATAGATCAGCTTCAGAAGCGATGCTGCCCCCGGCGCAAACGGCTCAGGTCGGTGTGCCTTTGTTGAACATACGCTCGCGTATCGAACGGCTGGACAAGCTGCCGCCGATGCCGGAGATGACGCAAAAGGTCATCCAGTTGAGCGCCAATCCCGATGCCCATATCAAGGAACTGGTCAAGGTCGTCGAACTGGATCCCAGTCTGGCCGCCCAGGTCATGCGTTATGCCGCTTCGCCTTTCTTCAGCTATCGCGGCACCATCGATTCCCTGGATACGGCCATCACCCGGGTGTTGGGGTTCAATACCGTCCTCAACCTGGCCCTTGGGGCTACGGCGGCCAAACCATTCCGGATTCCACGCAATGTGCCGCTGGGCCTGGACGCCTTCTGGCGTCATGCCATTTTCAGCGCTGCGCTGGTGCAGGCTCTGAGCAGCATCCTGCCTGGCGAGTTGCGGCCACCGGCCGGCATGGCCTATCTGGCGGGGATGCTCCATAATTTCGGACATCTGTTGCTGGGGCATCTGTTCAAGAAGGAATTCTTGATCCTCAACAAGTTTATCGTCAACGAGCCAGACAAGTCGGTGGAAGATCTGGAACTGGAGGTGCTGGGCACCGAACACGGCAGCATCGGGGCTTGGCTGATGGAAGCCTGGAAACTGCCGGAAGAGGTGGTCATCACGGCCCGGGAACACCACAATGAAGACTATCAGGGGCCCCATGCAGTCTATCCCCAGCTGGTGCTGGTGGCCGACCGCCTGCTGAAGGCCCATGGTATCGGCGATGCTCCCAGTAGCGAACTGCCCGTCATGGTGCTGGAGTCCCTGGAGATCGGCGAATATCAGGCGGTCTCTATCGCCGACAAGATTCTGGAGGGTTGCGACGGCCTCGAGGTGATGGCGCGCCAGTTCGCTTCTTAAGGTTGGTGATGAGTGATGCGTAATGCGTGATGGGTTGAAATCCACCCAAACCTTACCTCCAAGCCCATAACAAAAACCGCCTGTACCGGGGAAGCCGGTACAGGCGGTTTTCACATGTGCCGCTCAGCCGTTGGAGGCGCAGACCTGGGCGTAGTCTTCGTAGCCGGGGAACTCGGCACCCTCGCTGCAGTAGCGGCACTTGGGGTTGGGGCGGGTCTTGAGCAGCGTGAACTGCGAGGAGAGGGCGTCATAGTGCAGCTGGCGCCCTACCAATGGCTCGCCGATATCCAGCAGGAGCTTGATGGTCTCCACTGCTTGGAGCAGGCCCAAGACGCCGGGCATGACGCCCAGCACACCTGCCTCAGCACAGGAGGGCGCCATTTCGGGCGGCGGCGGTTCGGGGAACATGCAACGGTAACAGCCACCTTGTTGTTTGTCATAGGCGGGCCAGAAGACGGTGATTTGTCCCTCGAAGCGGTAGACCGCAGCGTGGACATTGGGCAGGCCCAGTTTGACGCAGGCATCGTTGATCAGATAGCGGGTTGCCAGATTGTCGGTGCCGTCGACGATGACGTCATAATCGGCGAAGATCTCCTCGACATTGCCGCTGTCGAGATGGGTTTCGTAAGCGACCACATTGACGCCCGGGTTGAGGGCTTCCAGAGCGATCTTGGCTGATTCCACCTTGGGCATGCCTACCCGTGCCTCGGTGTGCAGGATCTGGCGCTGGAGGTTGCTGCGGTCCACCACGTCGTGATCCACGAGCCCCAGGGTGCCGACACCGGCGGCCGCCAGGTAGTAGGCGGAGGGCGAGCCCAGTCCCCCGGCGCCGATAAGCAGGACCTTGCTGTCCAGCAGTTTCAACTGCCCGTCCTCGCCCACGTCGGGTATCATCAGATGGCGGGCATAACGCTCACGGTCCTGGGCACTGAGAAAGGTGGGGACCTCGAAGGGATGACCCTCGTTCTTCCAGCGGCTGAAACCGCCACTGATGGAGCGGACGTCCCGGTAACCGAGCCGTTGCAAGGCCTCGGCGGCAAACAGGGAGCGCACACCGCCGGCACACATCACCAGCAGCGTCTGTTCCAGGTCGGGCACGGCATCTTCGATGCGCAGTTCGAGAAAACTGCGGCCGAGGCGATGGGCTCCCGTCGGACTGCCCTGGACGACCTCGTCGTGGTCGCGGACATCGATGAGTGCAGCGCCCTGCTCCTTGAGTTCCAGCGCTTCTGCAGGGGTGACTTCGGGGATAGCTGAGCGTAATTCTGCCAGTCGACGGTCTTTGGCCTTCATTGATTAACCTCCAGCCGGATCAGTAGTGATTGATGGAAACAGCCTGTGGGGATTGTAAGCGTTCTTGCGGTGTCCGCTGATTAGGGATAGTGCGTCAGCGTCGGAATATTATACTACAAAGCGCCTTCTTTTGCATGGCTGCGCGCGCGTGGTGGCGTGACCTTTGTGTGTAATGAGTAATGGACGAGAGGGCGAAGGGGGTGAAAAGTGCATCTCTGCCTCGCCCGGTGCTGTCGTTCAACGGGTCTTCTGCTGCGGCACGACCTCAGGCGTCCCACAGGCCCGGCAATGACGGTCTTTCCTAAGAAGTGCGCTGCGAAAAGTCATGGGGCCGGCATCGAACAATAGCAGCCGGCCGCACAAGGTGTCGCCCAAGCCCAGCAGGATCTTCAGGGCCTCTGTCGCCAGTATGCTGCCGATGACCCCCGCCACAGGCGCGAGGATGCCCTGTTCGTTGCAGTTGTTGTCACCGTCCTCCCCCGCCTCGGGATAGAGGCAGGCGAAGCAGGGGCTGTCCGGCTGGCCGGGGTGGAAGACCGTGGCCTGACCTGCGAAGCCGCTGACGGCGCCGCTGACCAGTGGCGTGCCGCTGGCGAGGCAGGCTGCATTGAGGGCATAGCGAGTGGGGAAATTGTCGCTGCCGTCGATGACCACATCCGCGGCCGCGACTTGGCTCTCCAGGCCACTGTCCTGGAGGCGTTTTTCCAGGGGGACGATGCGGATCTCGGGGTTGAGGGCGGTCAGCGCCTCGGCCGCAGAGGCGGCTTTGTTGCGTCCCAGGTCACGGCTGCTGTGGACGAACTGGCGGTGCAGATTGCTCAGTTCCACCCGGTCGTCGTCGCAGATGGTGATCTGGCCCACGCCGCTACCGGCCAGGTAGAGCGCCGCCGGCGAGCCCAGGCCGCCGGCGCCGATGAGCAGTGCCCGTGATGCCAGCAGCCGCTCCTGCCCCGCGAGGTCGATGTCGGGCAGGAGCAGCTGGCGACTGTAGCGCGTCAGTTGCCGGTCGTCCATGGAGGCAGGCTTCAGAAGCTGTAGCGCCAGAAGAAGTTCTGGGGCTCCCGGCGGTCATCTGCCCAGCCTCCCAGCAGGTAGATGTTGTGATCGATGACCGCAACGCCCATGGCTGCCAAGGTGTGGGGCATGGGGGGCAGCAGATGCCAGTGGCCGTTCTGGATATCGTAGACGGCGGCATGGTCACTGATGCCGTCACCGCTATAGCCGCCGAAGATGAACAGGTGTTCATCCACCAGGCAGGCGCCCTGGCCGGCGGCCGTCCAGGGTAGGGTGATGTCGCCGCGCTGCCATTGGTTGCTGGCGGGGTCGTAGACCTCGGTGTGATCGAAATTGTTGAAGCCCTCGGGTGTGAAGGCGACGCCGCCCATGGTCACGATTTTGCCGTCGATGACCACCGCATCCAGAGCGAAGCGCGGAGTGGGCAGCGGGGCAATTTCTTCCCAGCACCCGCTGGCCAGGTCCAGGCGCTCGCAGAACTCGAAGCCGGGGTCAGTCTGGGGGCCGGCCACCACGGCATTGGGGTGATGGCCGCCCATGATGTAGATGTGTCCACCCAGCAATGCGCCGGCGGGGTAGTCGTGGGGCATGAGCATATCGGGGCCCCGTTCCCAGGTGTCGGTCTCCGGGTAGTAAATTTCCGTGACGGGAAGGAATTTGAAAGTGCCGTTGGCCTGTTTGAAACCGCCGCCGATGATGTAGATGGCATCTCCCACGGTGTGGGCGATAGCGCCGGAACGCAGTGTGGGCATGTCGCTACCGCTCGACCAGCGATCTTCCTGGGGGTCGTAGATGATGACGGAATTGAGGCTCTTGAAGTTGGGGCCGCCGCCGCCGAAGCCATAGATTTTGCCTTTGTAGACGGCGGTAGGGCAGTGGGAGCGGGCGATGGCCAGGGCGGGTTTGTTTTCCCAGCACCCCTGGGCATATCGATTTGTATTATTCATGGCTTCTCTCTGAAAATGATGGTTGGTATTGGTAGTAGTAGATAGATTCGCAAATTAGCGATCAGAATTTTAATGAAACTTGAGTTTGTGCCGAAATACAAGCTGTCAGACTTTGCGCGGCGGTGCGCAAGATGCACAGTATACCTTTTTTGGAGGGATAGGGATGAGCCGCGATTCCGTCGGAAGTGATAATGTGTTATCATTATGCATGTCTTGGTACGTCCGGACAGGTGGGCAGACAGTCCGCCACTGCTACTTCTAAGAGGATTCTAGGCGCAAAGGCATGCGATGATGGTGTTTCCCCTGGCAGGGAATCACTGGCGGGATCCGCACACAGCATCACGTCTGATATCAGGCCGCCCCGCGCAGGGGTGCGCAGCCTGAACCATAAAAAGGATTTTTCAATCAACATGTTGCGTGATAAGTGTCGCGGGTGTGGTGTGACAGTCAAAGCAGCTGGAGTTGCACGCATCTCTGTCACTAGTGTATACCTTAGTGAAACAATCAGGAATTACTGTTTGTTTGATGAATATAGGTGAAAAGTAGGCAAGCCCTTCTCGAGGAGATGAAACCATGCTCAATAATTCGCTGAACGTAGACAAGGCTTTTGGGGTATCAGAAAGCGAATCATCTTCCGCTGCAGAAAATCGTCATCCCAATCCTCTCCCACCCTTACAGGACCGTCACGGCAGAACCTTTGATTACGTTCGTATTGCGGTTATCGAGCAATGCAATCTGCGTTGTACCTACTGCATGCCGGAAGAGGGTGTCCGTTTCAAAGAGAAGGACATGGTGTTGCGTAGCGAAGAAATTCTGCGTGTGGTGGATGTCCTGGCCCGGATGGGGGTGCGCAAGGTGCGCTATACCGGCGGTGAGCCCCTGGTGCGACCCGACATCGTAGAGATCGTGGAGCGTACGGTCCAGACACCGGGCGTCAAGGCGGTCCATATGACCACCAATGGCCTTTTGTTCCCCAAATATGCCAAAGATCTGCGCGCGGCCGGCTTGCTGGGTGTCAATATCAGTCTCGATTCTCTGCATGAAGACAAATTTCAGCAGATCACCCGGCGCAGCGGCCTGGACAAGGTGCTGGAAAGTATCGATTTGGCAGTGGAATTGGGTTTTCCCCGGGTCAAGATCAATGTCGTGTTGATGCGCGGCTTCAATGAGGATGAGTTGATCTCCTTCTGCGAGTTGACTAAGGACAAGCCGGTAACAGTGCGCTTTATCGAGTTCATGCCCTTCGATGCCCATCAGATCTGGGAAAGCGGCCAGCATTTCGCCAGTGCCGCGGATCTGTGTGGTCAGATCGAAGAATACTACAAAGGCACCGGCATCAACGCGGCTTCCGGTACCCGCACCGAGCATCATATTTATCAGGTACCCGGCTATGCCGGCAAGATTGCGGTCATTCCTGCATTCACCCGCAGCCTGTGTGGCAACTGCTCCCGCATCCGGGTGACTGCCGATGGTAATATCATGAACTGCCTCTACTCGGAGGTGCCCTATCACCTCAAGGATCTGATGCGCAACGGTGCCAGCGATGATGACGTGGTGGGCTTGTTTCGCAAGGCCTTCGACGAAAAATACAAGGATGGTTTCGAAGCCAAGAAGGCAGCCAGCATTGCCGCCAAGATCAATGTCTCCGATATCGACCGGGCGCGGGCCAGCATGACCCAGATCGGGGGTTGAGTTCAGAGCGGAGACGGTTGCCATGCGGTATTTTTATACTAGAATCTAGTTAGTCCTAACCAACACAACAGAAGAGTGCATTATGAGCTATAACGAACTGACGCATTTCAATGCTGCCGGTGAGGCATATATGGTCGATGTGGGTGAAAAATCTATCACCACCCGCGAAGGCGTGGCCGAAGGCCGCATCTACATGGAGCCGGAGACTCTGAAGAAGATCATGGAAGGCGGTCACAAGAAAGGCGATGTGTTGGGCATCGCGCGTGTGGCCGGCATCATGGGCTCGAAAAAGACCCCGGATCTGGTGCCCTTGTGCCATCCCATCATGATCACCGCTGTGGACGTAGTACTGACGCCAGAGCCGGAAAAAAATGCGGTCTATTGCAAGGCCACGGTGCGCTGCAATGGTCAGACGGGGGTGGAGATGGAAACCATCACGGCTGTGCAGGTCGCGCTGCTGACCATCTATGACATGTGCAAAGCGGTGGATCGCGGCATGGTCATTTCGGAGGTGGGGCTGCTGGCCAAGTCAGGCGGCAAGTCAGGCTCTTGGCGCCGTTCCGCCTGAGCGTCTCTGGCCTGTAGCGAGTCAATGTGAGGGATACCTAAATGGATATCAAGATTAGATATTTTGCCAGCCTGCGCGATCGCATGGGACGTGCGGAAGACCAAGTCAGTTTCAACGAGGACACCGTAACAGTGGCCGATTTATGGAGCAGGCTTTCGGATGAGCCCATTGCTGAAAACATCCTCGTGGCGGTCAATATGGAGTATACGGATACCAGTCACGAGTTGAAGAATGGTGATGAAGTGGCCTTCTTTCCCCCTGTAACCGGAGGTTGATGATGAAAGTTGCGATTACCAAAGAGGCCCTGGACCCCTATAAAGAGGTGCTTGACCACGAGCGCAGTGCCTTGCCGGCCGGCAAGCACGGTGGTGTGGTGGTGTTCGTGGGCACCATGCGTGATTTCAACGATGGCGAAAACGTGCGTGCCATGAGCCTGGACCATTATCCAGGTATGACCGAGCGTCACATCGAGCGGGTGTGTCAGGAGGCTATCGATGAATGGGATGTGATGGATGCCCTGGTGGTGCACCGGGTCGGCGATATGGTGCCCACCGATCCCATCGTGTTGGTGGCTGTCTGGTCGGCACACCGCAAGGATTCTTTTGACGCCTGCCGCTATATCATCAACTATCTGAAGGAAAGCGCGCCCTTCTGGAAGTGCGAGATCACCACCGAGGGCAACAAGCACTGGGTGGAACACAATTCGGAAGACCCCGGTGTGGCGGAAAGGAAGCTCCAGCAGTCGGCCTGATAGGCGGTGATCCGTCTGTAACTGTCAGTAAGGCTACCACAGAGTTTGTCTAACACGCCTCCAAAGTGTCTGCCCCATCCGGTCTCGCCGTGGTGGGGCTTTTTTTGAAGCGGATTCTCCGCACGTCCGTTTCCGCTCTCTGTACCCATCTGCCTCTTTGTGAAATGATCATCAGAAGGGGGTGAAATAAACTCTAGTATGTGGTATTATTATTACTTAATATGTATTAAATCATTCCTGTTGCGATAACTCCCAATCCAACATGAGGCCCGTCATCTCCATGCGTATTATCCAAAGACAAGACTCATCGCTGATTTCATTGTTGATTGCCGTAGTGCTGATGGCCGTCAGTGCCGATGTTTTTGCTCATAAAGTCAATATGTTCGCCTTTGTAGAAGGTGACCAGGTTTTTGTTGAGGGCTATTTCTCTGATGGCAAACGTGCTCAAAACAGTACGGTTATCGTCTACGACGAAAATGGCAAGGAATTGCTCCAGGGAGAAACGACTCACGAGGGGAATTTTTCTTTTCAGGTGCCCGCGGCAAAGGAGTTGCTTATCACTCTCAATGCCGGCATGGGGCACAAGACGGAATATCTGCTTACCAAAGAGGAGTTGGCCGGCGCCTTCCCCGGCGATACAGGTGCAACTGCAAACACGGCGGAAACGAGCCAGGAGGCTGGGGCGGGGGCTGCCACCCGTGGCAGCAGTGGTGCTTCTCGCACCGGCCAAGGAGTTGCGGTGAATGACCTGGCTATCCGGCGCGCCGTGGGGCAGGCAATTTTGCCCTTGATGAGGAGTGTTTCTGCATTGGAAGAGCGCAGTTCCTTCAGTGACATCATTGGCGGGATCGGTTTTATCGTGGGCATCGGCGGACTTTTTTTCTATTTCAAGGCGCGCAAGATGATGCGTGACACGAATGCCGCGAGCTTTAGGAACCAAGTCAGCGACCGATAAACTTAAGCGCTGCTTGGTAAGACTGGTTTTTCATTCAGGGTCGAAAAAATGCATATATCAGATGGTATCTTAACGGCACCAGTATTGGCGTCCGGTTTCGTGGGAGCGGGTATATTGGCAGTGGCCACCATGCGCAATATGGACATGGAGGAAGTGCCAAAAATCTCAGTGATCACCGCCGTTTTCTTTGTTGCCTCATCAATCAAGGTGCCCCTAGGCCCCACCAGTGTGCATCTGATATTGAATGGTCTGGTGGGCGTCGTGTTAGGCTGGAGGGCCTTTCCGGCGATTCTTCTGGGGCTTATATTGCAGGCCATCATCTTCGGACATGGTGGTTTGACGGTGATTGGTGTCAATGCCCTGATGATGGGTGGGGGCGGGCTGGTGGCCTATCTGCTGTGGCAGCAGCGTCATCGCTTTACATTCAAGAAGAAGATATTCGTTTTCGGCGCCTTGGCGGGTGCTGTTGGTGTTTTCAGTTCTGGAATCATTCTGGCGTTGGCCTTGATGACGACGGGAGAGGCCTTTCATGCCATTGCCGGTGCCGTGTTGGTGGCGCATATACCGATTATGCTGATCGAGGCAGGTGTGGTGGGGGCCTGCGCAGAGTTCCTGCAAAAGGTCAAACCTGAGGTTCTAGCCGGTCAGACACCCCGGCGGGTTCCTGCGTCGACGAGTTAAGAAAGCTCAAGCCTTATTTATCACGTGTGCACAGTTTGTGACGCCGTTCTGGATCGGCCATCGGGGCGCGGATCCGCAAAAAAAATCTTTTGACATCCGGAGTTGTCTGAATGGCACTTGATATCGACCGTTTTTCCCACATCGTTTCCCCCATCCAGCGCTGGGATCCGCGTTTCAAGGTGGCAGCGCTGGGAGGCCTTGCCTTGATGGTCGCCTTGATCAAGACCCTGCCGGTGGCTATCGCAGCGATTGCCATAGCCATGGCTATCCTGGCAATCAGTACCTTGCCACTGCATTTCATCTCCCACGGTTTGTCCTTCGTACTGGTCTTCCTGCTGCCATTTTTTGTCATCATGCCTTTCACCTATCCCGGTGATGGCGCCTTTGAGTTGCTGGGTTTGCCGTTTGCCTGGGAAGGGTTGCGCCTGGCGGCTTTGATCTTCATCAAGGCACTGACCATTGTACTGCTGAGCTTCTCTATTTTTGGCACCAGCCGCTTCGATGTCTCCATGTTGGCCTTGCAGCATCTCCGGATCCCCAAGGTGATAGTACAGATGCTCCTCTTTACCTATCGTTATACCTACGTGTTTTTGGAGGAAATGCGCCGCATGCATACCTCGATGCGCGCCAGAGGCTTCGTGCCTGGCAGTAATCGCCGCACCCTGAAGGTTTATGGCCATTTTATTGGTACTCTGCTGGTGCGTAGTTTCGAGCGCACGGAACGTGTCTACAAGGCCATGTTGTCCAAGGGCTATCAAGGGGAACTCCATTCTCTGATGACTTTCAGCGCCGTGCCGTCCGATTACATGAAATTGCTATTGGTTGCCCTGATCGCAGTGGTCTTGGTGGCGTTGGATCACAGTGGCTTGTGGCCGGTAGCGGAGCAGGCTTGGTTTTGAGAGTGGGGCATGTGCGCTAGCGGTGCCTGGTCAGGATGAGAAAGAAATGGAGATGTATATGTCTGCACAGGTCATGATCGAGGCCGATGAGGTCTGTTTTACCTATCCCGATGGACATGAGGTGCTGAAGGGCCTCTCCTGCAAGATTCATCAAGGAGAAAAGGTCGCACTGATCGGTCCCAACGGTGCGGGGAAGTCAACCTTCATGAGCCATCTCAATGGAGTCGAACTTGCCACATCGGGCCGTATCATGATTGGCGGCCTTGAGGTGGGAAAGGAAAACCTCAAGGCGATTCGCCGCAAGGTCGGTATCGTTTTCCAGGATCCTGATGATCAGCTGTTCTGTCCTACTGTTTTCGACGATGTCGCCTTCGGGCCCTTAAATCTCGGCCTGCCACGAGAGGAGATCGAAGCTCGGGTGCAGGAAGCCTTGGCGGTGGTGGGCTTGCAGGGCTTCGAAGAACGCTCCTCCTTCCACTTGTCCTTCGGCGAGCGCAAACGGCTGGCGCTGGCCACGGTATTGTCTTATCAGCCGGATATCCTGGTGTTCGATGAACCCTCCACCAATATGGACCCCCTCAACCGGCGCAATCTCATCAGCTGGCTCAAAGATTCGGACAAGACCGTTCTCTTGTGCACTCACGACCTGGATATCGCCTTGGAGGTATGCAGCCGCTGTCTGCTACTGGTGGATGGCCGCATCGAGGCCGATGGACCTGCAGCGGAGATTCTCTATAACCGGCGTCTGCTAGAGGAGAACAAGCTGGAACTGCCGCTTGCCCTGATGACCCATGAACTGCTGCATGGTCTTCTCCATGAGCAGGAGATGGATGAGGAGCACCGGGAGATCATTGGCAAGTTTCTCCATGCCCACCGCCATGCCCATGGCCCTGATGGCCATATCCATGTCCATCTTCATGCCCATGTTCATGAGCACGATCACCTCCACGAGGAGGTGGGTGACCCCCATTTTCACGAATTCGATGATCATGAACATGGCGCTGGCGTGGGACATTCCACCGTACCCCACTCTCATGGCGATGCGGCGGGCTCCGCTCATGCCCATGATCATGATGATGGGCATGAGCCGACCGCCAAGTCTTCATGATGAGGCTTATGTCACAGGGGTGGCGTCATGCCCCAATCTGAGAATGACGCAATGCCTTGAAACGACAGCTGTTTCTCTGCGGTCAAGTATTTTGAAGGTTTTCAGATGGAATGAGGTCGCGCTGCAAGGCTTGTGTCCTTGGGTGGGGCGTAATATATTTTCGTAATATCGATTATCAAGCAGGTGGTAAGAATGAAAACAGACAAGAAGGTAGATGGATTTGATTTCTCTGGATTGGCGCTTTACTGGAAGATGCTTATCAGTGGTTTCGTGATCATCCTCGGGGTGGGCTATCTCTCAGCCGCCATCAACGCCACGCTCGCGGTGGGCATTACGCCCACGGCCATTGCCGAACATTACGGTGACAAGAGCCTCTCCGAGAGCGAACGTGCCATGATGGAGCAGCAGGGTTTTGTGGAAGAGGAATTCTCGCTGGATGATGATGAGGATACCGCGGGTGTGATGGACATGGGCGAGGGGATGTCCATGGACCACGACATGGGCAAGATGGCGGGTCATGCCATGGCTGTAGGCAGTGTGGACGATTCTCTGCCACCCCAGGTATTGGCCCAGCTGGCGCATGTCCACCTGTTGGGCTTTTCCCTGATTCTGCTGGCTGTCGGTTCCCTGTTCTGTCTGACGCGTCTCTCCAGCGGTGCCAAGACGCTGGTCGTGAGCCTGTTGTTTCTCAGTTTTCTGGGGGATATTGCCGGTCTCAATCTTACCCGTTTCGTGTCGGCGAATTTTTCCTGGTTGACCATGATTGCCGGGACCCTGATCGGTGTCTGCCTGGCGGTTATGATCCTGCGGGTGTTGTGGGAGTTGTGGGGGCCACGGCCTGCGAATGTCTAGGCTGTGGCTTGCGCGGCCACCGGGATATTCTCTGGCTCACGCTGTGTTGAGCGGAATCTCTTCAGGCGCAGACTGTTGCTGACCACGAACAGGCTGGAGACACTCATGGCCGCGGCTGCCAGCATGGGATTGAGGAGCAGGCCGGTCAGCGGGTAAAAAGCGCCTGCCGCCACCGGGATCAGGGCGATATTGTAGGCATAGGCCCAGAAGAAATTGAGGCGGATGATGTGCAAGGTCTTGCGTGCCAAGGCAATGGCATCGACGATCGCCCGCAGGTCCCCCGACATGAGGATCACGTCTCCGGCCTCAATGGCGATATCTGTTCCCGTACCGATGGCAATGCCCACATCAGCCTGAGCCAGAGCCGGCGCATCGTTGATCCCGTCTCCCACGAAGGCCACCCTGCGACCCTGTTCCTGGAGTCGTTTGACTTCAGCCGCTTTGCGGTCTGGCAGGACATCCGCAAGAATCAGTTCCAGTCCCACACTGCGGCCCACCGCTTGCGCCGTGTGCCGGTTGTCACCGGTAATCATGGCAGTTTTCATGCCCAGGGCCTGGAGTTGGGACACAGCAGCGCGGCTGCCTGGCTTTACCGGGTCGGCCACTGCCAGCAGGGCGGCAAGCTGACCGTCGACGGCACACAACACCAGGCTCATTCCCTGTTCCGCCAGGCGCTTGCAGGCATCGGCTGCAGCATGGGTGGTGATCTGCAGGCTTTCCAGATAACGCACTGCTCCGATATCCAGACGTCGGCCTGCCACTCGGGCGCTGACACCGAAACCTGCTACTGCCTGGAAGTCAGTGGCTGCCGGCAGCTTCAGGTCCCGCGTACGGGCCGCGCGGACGATGGCCTGGGCGATGGGGTGTTCGCTTTGATGCTCTACTGCCGCAATCCACGTCAGCAGTTGTGTGTTGTCGCCCTGAAAGACCATGAACTCGGTGACTTCAGGCTGTCCCTCGGTGAGGGTGCCGGTCTTATCCATGACGATGGTATCCACGCCGGCCAGCAACTCGATGGCGGTGCCCTTGCGGAACAGGGTGCCCATCTCCGCCGCCTTGCCTGTGCCCACCATGATGGCGGTGGGTGTGGCTAGACCCATGGCGCAGGGACAGGCAATCACCAGCACGCTGACCGCTGCGATAAAGGCATAGTTGAGCGCGGGCTCAGGACCAGTCATCAACCATGTCAGGAAGGTGATGGTGGCAAGCACCATGACGATGGGTACGAAGACGCCCGCGATGCGGTCAGCCAATTGCTGAATGGGCGGTTTGCTGCCCTGGGCCTCTTCCACCATGCGGATGATCTGCGACAATACCATGTCGGCCCCCACGCGCGTGGCCCGGAACACGAAGCTGCCGGTCTTATTGACGGTGCCGCCCACTACCTCGCTGGCAGGGGCTTTCTCCACCGGTGACGGTTCGCCGCTGATCATGGATTCATCGACATAACTGCTGCCTTCCGTTACCTCACCATCCACAGGGATACGCTCGCCGGGACGTACCAGGATCAGTTCGCCCGGGTGAACGGCTTCAATGGGTACCTCATGAGGTTCTCCGTCACGCAGCACGCAGGCCGATTTGCTTTGCAGTCGGGCCAGCTTACGAATGGCCTCGGAGGTCCGTCCCTTGGCGCGGGCCTCGAAATACCTGCCGAGCAGAATAAGGGTGATGATGACCGCTGATGCCTCGAAATAGAGATTGGCGGTGCCCGCAGGAAAGAGTTGTGGTGCCAGCAGGGCCAGCAGGGAATAGCCATAGGCGGCGGAGGCGCCCAGCATCACCAGGGTATTCATGCCCGGGCTGAGGTGCCGTAGCTCTTTCCAGCCCTGGCGATAAAAGCGGCCGCCGGCAAGGAACAGCACCGGCGTCGCCAGCAGCGCTTCCAGCCACTGCCAGCTGCCGATGGGCAACACTTGCTCCAGCAGGGTGCTCAGCGAGGGGCTCACCATGGGGCCCATGACCAGCAGAACCAGAGGGAGGGCAAAGGTGGCGGCGAGGGTCAGATCCTTGCGTAATACAAGGATCTCCCGTTCCCTGTCCGCCTGTTCATGATCGGCGCTGGCACTGCTGGCCGCAGGCACCTCGTAACCCACTTTGACGATGGCCTGGCGGATGGTCTCTTCCCCGCTGCTTGCCGGGAGGAATAGTACGCTGACTCTTTCCTGTGCCAGGTTGACCTGTGCCTCCACGATGCCGGGGATTTTAGCGAGCGCACGTTCCACGCGGCGTACGCAGGCGGCGCAACTCATACCGCGGACCGGGAGGTCGAGACGCTGCAGGATCGGCTCATAGCCGGCTTTTCTGACATTCTCCAGCAGGTCTGCGAGAGCAATGAGTTGCGGTTCATAGGCGACCGTCGCTTGGCTGGTCGCCAGGTTGACGGTGACTTCATGTACGCCGGGCAGTTTTTTTAATGCCCGCTCCACACGGCCGACACAGGCGGCACAACTCATGCCGCCAATGGAAAATCTGATAGGTTTGTCCATCATGAATCTCGCTTGACTGGTAATAAGGGGGGATGGCAATCCGCGGATTCAGCGGTATTTGAGGATCTCCATCAGTTCATCTACGATCTCCTCGGTATCGCCCCGTTGTCCAGCAGATACCACATGGTCCTTGAGGTGGCTGCGCAGGACCAGGCCGCTGATCTTGCGCAGCGCGCCGTCCACGGCCTTGACCTGGCGCAGGACATCGATGCAATAGATGGAATCGTCTTCGAGCATGCGGATGATGCCTTCCACATGCCCTTTGACCGAAAGCAGGCGGCGCCGGGCCTCTTCCCTGCTTTTGGGGGAAAGGTGCAGCTGTTGGCAGCATGAGGAAGACATCAGCAGATCTCAGCCTGGTATCCTTCCTCAGAGATTGCGGCAAGCAATGCCTCAGGGTTGGGCGTGCCCTCTACTATGGCTTCTCCGCGTTCCAGGCTGACTTCTTTGACGGCGGTGACGCCTGCTACACCTGCCAATGCCTCTGTAACTGCCTTGCTGCAATGTCCGCAGCTCATCCCTTCGATTTTCAGGCGAATCATCATCTTGTCTCCTGTGGTTAGTTAGATTGCTTCCCACCCCTCCCGGGGAGGGGTGGGAAGCAATCTAACATGTCATGGGCGGCAGTTTCAAGTTTGCCTTCTTGAGGATGCAGGTTGCGTTGCATTCGATGAGTGACTGCAGGGGGCGAGTAGGATAAAATTACAGTCAATCATCAAGCTGCTTGTCAAACGGATAAGCTGTTGATTCGGTCGCCATCCCGCGCTGCTGCAGCTTGCGTGGAGGCTGCGGGGCGGCTGGTCGTCCTCCCCATCACTTGGAATTTCTAAGCAGGAAGATATAAAGATGGAACGTATTACGATGTCTCTCGATTCGGCACTGGCCGAGCAGTTTGATGCCTTTATCAGTGAGCATGGCTACACCAACCGTTCAGAAGCGATGCGCGACCTGATCCGCCAGCAACTGGAGAAGGAGCGGCTCCAGAAATCCGAGGATGGCTTCTGTGTCGCCGCACTGAGTTATGTCTACAACCACCACGAACTGGAGTTGGCCAGCCGGATCACCAGTGTCCATCATTCCCATCATGAATTGAACCTGGCCAGTCTCCATGTCCATCTGGATCATGACAATTGCCTGGAGATCGCCATCATGCGCGGCTCCATCGGTCAGGTGAGGGAGTTTGCCAATGCCGTCATGGCGGAGCGCGGCATACGCCACGGCAAGCTTCACATGGTGCCGGTGGATATGGCGGAGGTCAGTCATAGTCAGGAAGGCACACCTCATTTTCACAGCCATCCTCTGACTTGAAGCAGTGCCATGAGAGAGAAAGAAAAAGCCACCCGCGTGATCTATGTCCGCCACGGCAGGGCCGACTTTCCTTATGATCGTCTCTATTGTGATGAGAGGGAGGATCCCCCCTTGGCCGAGGAAGGGCGTCAGCAGGCGCAGGAGGCTGCCCATCTGCTCCAACAGGAAGAGGTGGATGCCGTCTACGCCAGCCCCATGCAGCGGACCCTGAGCACGGCAGAGCCCATTGTCAGTGCTAGCGGCGCACCACTGCATGTCCACGACCAGCTCAAGGAGCGTCCCTTTGGCATCTGGGATGGTCTCTATTTCGATGAGATTGCCCGGGAATTTCCCGAGCAGTTTCAGGCCTGGAAGCGAGACCCCGTCAATTTCGTGCCGCAGGGGGGGGAGACCATTGGCGCCCATGCCGCACGGATCAAGGCGGCAGTCTCCGATATCCTGAGCCGCCACCCGGGTCAACTCATCGTCATCGTGGCCCATGTAGGCCCCATCCGTATGTGTGTGACCGATGCCTTGCGCATGCCCTTGGAGGGTTATCGCCAGCTGACGGTGGACTATGGCTCGCTGACCCGCATCGATTATGGGGCGCGCCAGAACAATCTGATCTATTTGAATTACTGCCGGCGGTTATAGCACCGCCGATGCTTGTTTGTTGCGAATGTTTTTCGGGTTCATTGCTAATATTCCATGTAAATCAATATATTGACAGGTTGTCGGCGAGGTGGCCCATGACCGCCGGGAATAGACAGTATCTGCCGGATGTGCTAACATGTCTCACATTCTTTAGTGCTTCCTGAACTGACAAGATGTCAGGCTGGCACGGAAGCGGCAGCATCGAGGGATTGTTTGTTTCGGCTGGATCATTTTCAGGAAACAGCGGGTCATGGATTCCGCAGTCAGAGAAGAGGGGGTTTTTCGAAAGATGGGTATGAGCGTGAGAGATTCGGTAAAGGCTATCGGTTTAGTCGGCGTAGTCGCAATGATCCTTCCCATGGGGATCCAGGCCGCGCCGGTATTCGACAACTGGTCTGCGGACACCGGGACCATAACCCCCGACACTGGCGCCGGATCCTATTGCGGATCGACAGGTGTGAGTTGCACCCCGCTGGTGAGCGGTGATGGCTTTCTCCAGCAGCAGGTGGTCGATAGTGGCGTCACCTATATCCAGACTATCATTACCGATTCCGGGGCCGGCGCAGTGGGTGGTACGGCCGCACCCGGCTTGCCCTACTCCGATGAAAGTTTCATCCGCCAGGGGGCGACCAACGGCATCATGAGCCAGCAGCGTTCCGTAGAGTCCACGACCGGAACCAACACCCAGTTCGACTTCTCCAACACCGTTTCCCTCTACACGGGATGGGCGGCAGGCTTTATTCCCGGAGGGGAGGCCAATGTGAATATCAACCAGAGTTTCACGGATGCCGGCAAAACGACAGTAACCGGCGATGGCCTGTTCAACAGCTTCATCATGAACATCAACCTGGATGCCGCCGGCACCGTGACCGGCAAGAAGACCAGTCTGCGCCAGGATCTCGGCATGGGTGATGGAACAGCCACCAACACCACAGATTCCCAGAGTTTTGTTCTGGAACAGCGCAGCGGTGATCTCAATGGTGCGGCAGGCTCCCTGGCCCTTGGGACATCTTCTTCGGGTACCGGCGGTGGCACGGTAAACTGGGTTGCCGGGGACGATGTGCTGGTTGCCTGGCTGGGACAGCAGGTCAACACTGCCGCTACCGGTGATCCGGTCAGTCTTTCGAAGTTCGGTTTCGAGTCGGTTGCCAACAATACCGGCACTCCAGTATCTGCCACCACCTTTTCAACGGACCAGGTGAATGTGGATAATGGAGCTGGTGGTATTGCTGCGCCTTACGCATGGGATGCCGCATTTGGTACAGCGCCGACCCTGAAGCTGCCACCCCAACCGTAAGGCAATATATTTTAGTTTTTCCTGGTGATTTGATTTTTTCTGAATATATGCCTGAAGGGAAGGGGCCGCGCTCCTTCCCTTTCTTCCCATCCGGCGCTTCCCCCATAGTTTCAACTCCCGCACTGAAGGAATCATGTGCTGATTGGTCTTATAGGATCCTTTTAAACTTATTAAATGACGAAAGGAACAGATGGTTATGAGTGAACAAGATAAGTCTGGCTATGATTTGGACCCGATGGCTGTAATGCGGGTGGCTTCTGCCTATTGGGAATCCAGCATCCTTCATGTTGCAAACAGTTTTGATGTATTTACCAAGCTTTCCAAAGAAGGCCCGGCTAGTGCGGAAGAGATGGCGCAGCGCTGTGGTGTGGATGCCCGTGGCATCGAGATGATCCTGATGGGATGTGTCTGCCTAGGTTTCCTGGAAAAACAGGATGGTAAATTCCGCAATACACCGCTGTCCGAGACCTTCCTGGTGGAAGGCAGCCCGCGCAATCAGCGGGGCATCGTTTCCATGTTCAAGGATTGGGTGTTGCCCTGGTCGCGGCTCGAGGATGCAGTCAAAACCGGTGAGCCAGTGGTGGAAAAGCAGCATGATCATGGTGAAGAGGCGACCCGTACCTATATCATGGGCATGTTGCACCGTGGCATACCCCAGGCCCAGTTGCTGGCTGAGGAGGTGCCCATGGAAGGACGCAGGAAGATGCTTGATGTCGGGGGTGGGCCCGGGATCTTCTCCATCATCATGTGCCAGAAAAACCCCGCCCTCAAGGCAGCCGTATTGGATTTGCCCCAGACTTTGCGTGTGACACGGGACATCATCAAGGAGTGGGGTGCCGAGGACAGGGTGGATACCATCGAGGGCAGTTATATGGATGAAGGCTATGGTGAGGGCTACGATGTCGTGCTGACTTCCTCCATGATCAGCCAGGAAGGCCCGGAGATCGTCAAGCACATCCTCCGTGAATCCTTCAAGGCAATGGAGAGCGGTGGTATCATCCTCATTCAGGAGCAGTTTCTCGATGACGAGAAGACCGGTCCTATGCTCCCTGTGCAGGTAGGGCTCAATCAGCTGATCCATACACCAGCGGGCAGGGCTTATTCGGCAAAAGAGGTGGCCGATTTTGCCGAGGAAATAGGTTTCGTCGATTTGCAGTATCGGCCTTTGCCTGATCCCAGTCCCTTCACGCTGATTACTGGGGTCAAACCATAAAGACATTACCCGGATTGATTTCCTAATGGATTTGCGTTCTGGCTTACTGGCAGGGCTGCTGCTGATTTTCAGCGGCAGCCTTGTCATGCCAGGTCTTGCCGCTGCCGCTGCCGCTGAGGAAGAGGCATTGACAGGGACGGAGATCTTCAAGCGCTGTGGCTATAAATATCCGGGTGAGGATCAGCGTTCTAAATTTACCGTGCTGCTGAGAGACAAGCAGGGCAACATCAAGAAGAGCGAATACCTGCGTTACTGGAAAGACTTCAAAGGCGTCGGCGGCATAGCCGACAAGATGTTGCTGTTTACAATCTTTCCGCCTGACGCCAAGGGTTCGGCCTTCATGCGGGTCGCCTATACCGCCGAGAAAGGGCGCAAGGTGGATCAATGGATTTATCTCCCGGTACTGCGCAAGATCCGCAGGGTATCCATTCGTGATCCCGGCGACAATTTCCTGAATTCCAATTTGACCTATGCCGATGTCAGCCAGCGCGCTCTGGAGGATGATACACACAAGTTTCTTGGCATCAAGGAAATCCAGGGCTTGCGCTTCCATCTGGTGGAGAGTGTTCCCAAGGAGAGGAAGCCGCTCTATAGCAAGCGGGTCTTCTGGTTTCTCAAGGGTGACAGCTGGGATGATTGCGTCAATACCCGTATCGACTACTATGATACGAAAGGTGAGTTGCTCAAGGAGCAATTTATCAAATGGCAGAAGGTGGGCAAGGCCTGGGTATGGGATCGTGTCCTGGTGCGCAACAAGCGTGATTTGACGGCCTCTGTTTTCCAGATTAGCGGAGTGCAGATCAATACCAACTTGCCTGCCAGCATTTTCACTGCACGCACCTTGAGGCGGGGTCCTTCTGCCATACCCCCCGTGAAGCGGCGCTCTGTGCCATCCACTCCACCGCCGGCGAAGGATGCCGTGCCCGCAGATCCGGGTTGAGCTACAGCTCTTAAGTTAAGGAACCTCTGATCAATTCTGGACTGGATGGATGGCGAGATGAAATGTTCCG
>CAYRLE010000021.1:0-6040 GCA_964425105.1 uncultured Gammaproteobacteria bacterium
TGGCCTTGAGCCCGGTCTGCAGCGGCTGGCTCACCGACTGGCGGGCAATCACGCCCGGCGCCACCTTTTCGATGGGGGAACTGCCGCTGGCCTCGATGGGGCCCTTGCCGTCGATGGCCCGGCCCAGGGAATCCACCACCCGGCCCATGAGGTTCTCGCCCACCGGCACTTCGAGAATCTTGCCGGTGCACTTGACGGTGTCGCCCTCGGTGATGTGCTCGTAGGCGCCCAACACCACCGCGCCCACCGAGTCACGTTCCAAGTTGAGCGCCATGCCGTAGGTGTTGCCGGGAAATTCGATCATTTCACCCTGCATCACCTCGGCCAGGCCGTGGATACGCACGATACCGTCGGTCACGCTGACCACGGTACCTTCGGTGCGTGCCTCAGTGACCGCTTCAAACCCTTCGATTCGCTGTCTAATCAGCTCACTGATTTCTGCCGCATTTAACTGCATTTGCCTTTCCCCTCAATCAATAATCTATTGGGACAGGGTCTGTGACAACCTGTCCAGATGTCCTGTAACTGAGCCGTCGATCACCATGTCGCCGGCGCGGATGATGGCCCCCCCGATCAGCGACTCATCGATCTTGCTCTCGATGCTCACCTCCCGCCCCAGACGCCGCTTGAGCGCCTCGGCGATGGCGGCCTGCTGCTCATCGCTGACGGGGAATGCCGAGATCACCTCTGCCTGCACCACCTTCTCCGCCTCGGCACGGTAGCTCTCATAGAGGGCTGCGATCTCCGCCAGGATGTCCAGGCGCCGGTTTTCGATCAACAGATCGATCAGTGCCGCGCCGGCCTGGTCCAAGCGCTCGCCGCCGATATCCAGAAAGATGCCCCGCAACTGCTCGTCGCTGACCTTGGGATTGTTGATGAGGGTCTGCATCTGGGCATCCGCGGCAATAGTCGCCAGCAGCGCCAGAACCCCGGACCATTTGGCCAGGTCCTGCTGTTTCTGCGCCAGGCCGAAGATGGCCTGGGCATAGGGGCGTGCGATGGTACGTTTTTCTGCCATTTCCCGCTGTCACCTATATCTGTGAAACCAGATCCTGCAACAGATCCGCATGGGCCTTCTCGTCAATCTCGCGCTTGAGGATGCGTTGTGCACCGGCAATGGCAATGGCCGCCACCTGGGCGCGCAGCTGTTCCTTGGCGCGGTTGACCTCCTGATCGATCTCGGCGCGGGCCGCGGCGATCAGGCGTTCGCCCTCGCCGCGGGCATCGGTCTTGGCCTCCTCGACGATCTCGGTGGCGCGCTTTTCCGACTGGGCGATGATCTCTGCCGCCTGGGTTTTCGCCTCATGAAGCAGTTCCTTGGCGCGCTTCTCGGAAAGTTCGAGTTCGTGTTTGCCCTTCTCAGCGGAAGCCAGGCCATCGGCAATGCGCTTCTGACGCTCGGCCAACAGGTTGTTCAGGGGCCCCCAGAGCACCTTGTTGACAAACCAGATCAGCAGAACGAACGCAGCCATCTGTCCGATCAGGGTCACGGTAATGTTCATGTGCGTCTACCTCTCAATATTTCTCAGACGTGAGCAACTTAAGGATGCTCTCTTATTATTAGAGAGCTCCCAATGCGCTGCTCAGGGCGCCCACGAAGGGGTTGGCGAACAGGAACCACATGGCGAAGGCCAGGATGATGAAGGGAAAGGACTCCATCAGACCAGCAAAGATGAACATATTGGTCATCAGGGCAGGACGCATTTCGGGCTGGCGGGCGATACCCTCCAGGGTCTTGGCACAGATCAGGCCCCAACCGATGGCGGAACCCAGGCCGGCGGCGGCCAGAATCACCCCCACGCCAACTGCGGTGTAGGCATAAATTTGTGCAATCATTTCCGGTGTCATTGCTTCTATCTCCTCTTTACTTATCGAACAACGTTGATAATCAATTCAAAAAACCCGCTTCACGCTAGCGCCTAATGCTCGCTGACGTGGGCCATGCCCAGATAGACGATGGTCAGCACCATGAAGATGAAGGCCTGCAAGGTGATGATCAGCAGGTGGAAAATCAGCCAGCCCAGGTCCAGCGCCACCTGCAGGGGCAGCCAGAACAGGGCGCCGAAACCCACCGCCAGGGTGCCGCCGATCAGGGCGATCAACAGGAACACCAACTCACCGGCAAACAGGTTGCCGAACAGTCGCAGGCCCAGGCTGAGGGGCTTGGCCAACTCCTCGATGAGGCTCATGACGATGTTCACCGGCACCAGGAACTTCCCGAAGGGGTGAAACAGGAACATCTTCAGGTAACCCAGAGCGCCCTTCACCTTGATGTTGTAATAGACGATGAGGATGAACACCGTCAGGGACATGGCGAAGGTGGTGCTGAGATCGGTGGTGGGCACCGCCTTCAGGTACTGGATACCGAAGAAGCTGGCGATCAGCGGCAGCAGATCCACCGGGATGAGATCCATGAAATTCATCAGCCAGACCCAGACGAAGATAGTCAGGGCCATGGGGGCGATGAGGGGGTTGTGACCAGGGAAGGTGTCCTTCACCTGGGTGGTGACGAAATCGATAATGGATTCGACGAAATTCTGGAAGCCGCCCGGCGTACCGGTGGTGAGGCGCTTGCTGAGGCGCCAGGAAACGATGACGATCAGAGCGCCGATGGCAATACTGAAAAACATGGTGTCCAGGTGCCAGGCCCAGAAGCCGGCGTCCTTATGGGTGACAGGATCGCAGGCGCCACCACAGAGGTTGGTCAAATGGTGCTGGATATACTCGACGGTGCCCCCGCCAGATGAATGTTCTTGTGCGCTCAAGCCTGTTATCTCCCCATTCTGATCAGGTCTGCTGTTGCTTCATTCTTTTTGCGCTGAAGATGAATGCCAGCTGCACGGCGATGAATCCCATCACCGTGGCGAGCGGCGCCAGCTTCAAAACAGCTAGACCAATCCCGAAACATGCGAGCACCAGGACAAAACGAACCGCGGCCCCCGCATAAAGTATCGCTTCACTCTTCTTCTTTTCGCCCTCTTCCACCGCCGAGCCGGCTCTGATCACGCCGCGGCTCAGCAGGATTGCGGACAGCACGCTGGTCAGCCCGCCATAAGCGGCGGACAACGCCTCCCACGGGCCACTGCCAACGAAGAAACCCGCTGCGACAAGGACGCTGATCAGCAGTTGCAGACCAATGACCCGGCGGGTTTCAAGGACCAGCTCCTGAGCATGGGAATTCAAGATCAGTTCCTGCTCAACAGCCTGTACACCTTGAGAAAGCCTCCCACAAAGCCAAGGCCGCCGAATACTAGCATAAACAGCGGCCGGCTATCCAGCCAAATGTCTACGCCATAACCGAGAAGGAAACCGGCGACGACCATCGATGTCAGCATGGAACCCACCCCGACGAGTACCAGTCCGGTTCCCGCTGGCTTGTCCTCCTGCATCATCAAGGCCCCTAAAACTGGCGCGTGAGTATAACGCGGCCCACGGCCCGGCCGCAAGGATGAATTCGTAAGGGGCGAGGTGTCAGGGATGAGGAGAAACGGCGTACTGCCTCTCGCCTCACCCCTGACACCTCACCCCTCACCAAAATCATTTGATATGCTCCAGAATCCCCTCCAGTTCCTCCAGGCTGCTGTACTGAATCACCAGCCGCCCCTTGCCGCTGGCACTGTGCTGAAATCTGACGCTGGCCCCCAGGCGCTGCGCCAGATCCTCCTGGAGGCGGCGAATGTCGGGGTCGACGGCGGCGCGCGTGGCTGCGGGCTTGCGTGCGCCCTGCTGCAGGCGCCGCACCAGCTGTTCCGTCTCGCGCACCGACAGGCCCTTGGCGACCGCCTGGCGGGCGGCCTCGCTCTGCTGCCCCCCCTGCAGACCCAGCAGGGCGCGGGCATGGCCCATCTCCAGTTCGCCCCTTTCCAGCAGGGCCTTGACGTCCTCGCTGAGGTCGAACAACCGCAGCAGGTTGGTCACCGCAGTGCGTGAACGCCCCACGGCCTCCGCCGCCATCTGGTGGGTGAGTTCGAACTCGCTGATGAGTCGCTGCAGGGCCAGGGCCTCCTCCATGGGGTTGAGATTCTCGCGCTGGATATTCTCGATCAGCGCCATGGCCATGGCGGCCTGATCCGCCACCTTGCGGATCACTGCCGGCACCTCGTGGAGCCCCGCCAGCTGGGCGGCACGCCAGCGCCGTTCCCCGGCGATGATCTCGTACTGATCCTGGCCGATGGGGCGCACCACGATGGGCTGCACCACACCCTGGGCGCGGATGGAGTCCGCCAGTTCTTCCAGGCTCTCGGCATGCATATTGGTGCGGGGCTGATACTTGCCGCGGCGGATCACGTCCACCGGCAGGTGGCGCAACTCACCTTCAGCGGCAGCGCCGCTCTCACGGCCCGCCGCCGCACCGCTGCCCAGCAGGGCGTCCAGTCCCCGCCCCAAGCCCCGTTTCTTTGTTGCCATTTCTGATTACTCTTTGAATATATTGAATATATTGTGAAATAAGACCAGTAGCGGAACTCCTCAACCCACCTCAAGCGGCTCCTGCAGGCGCGCCTCACGACGCAGCATCTCGCCCGCCAGGGCCAGATAGGCGCGCGCGCCCTGGGACTGGCGGTCATAGAGCATCGCCGGCAGGCCGTGGCTGGGGGCCTCGGCAAGGCGCACGTTGCGAGGCACGATGGTGTTGTAGACCCGGTCGCCGAAATGGCTGAGCAGCTGGGCCGACACCTCGTTGGCCAGCTTGTTGCGCGAGTCGAACATGGTGCGCAGCAGGCCTTCCACCTGCAACTGGAAATTGAGAGTGGTGCGGATCTTCTCGATGGTGTCCAGCAGGGCGCTGAGGCCCTCCAGGGCGTAGTATTCGCACTGCATGGGTATGATCACCCCCTGGGCCGCCACCAGAGCGTTGACTGTCAGCATGTTCAGGGAGGGGGGGCAGTCGATGAAGATGTAGTCGTACTGATCCTGCACCGGCTCCAGGGCCTGCTGCAGGCGGCGCTCACTCTGGGGCATGGCCATCAGCTCCACCTCCGCCGCGGTCAGGTCGGCGTTGGCGGGCAGCAGGCGGTAGCCCGCCTCCACGGCATCCACCGTGGCCTCGCCGAGCGCGCACTCGCCCAGCAGCACCTCGCAGCCGGAGATTTCCACGTCGTTCTTGTCCACGCCGCTGCCCATGGTGGCATTGCCCTGGGGATCGAGGTCGATGAGCAGCACCCGCCGTTTGGTGGCCGCCAGGGATGCCGAGAGATTGACGCTGGTGGTGGTCTTGCCCACCCCGCCCTTCTGATTGGCCACTGCGATGATTCTGCCCATACCCTTTGTTCAAATGCCTTCGTTGTATTGCTGTTGATCATTGCTGCCGGCCACCTCGATCTCCACCACGCAGCGCGCCGCCTCCAGCCCCGGCACCGCCAGGGGATGGATGGCCACGATGCGGTGGATGTCCGCCACGGTTTCCCGCGCCGCCAGGGGGCCTTTCATGGCCAGCAGGCGGCCGCCCGGCCGGCACAGACGGGCCGCCGCCTTGACGAAATCGTCCAGGGAAGCGAAGGCCCGGGAAATTACAGTATCAAATAATTGCCCGGGATGGTAATCCTCCACCCGGGCGTGCACCACCTGGGCATTGGTCAGGGCCAGTTCGGCCAGGGCCTGAGTGAGAAAGCGGGTCTTCTTGGCATTGCTGTCCAGCAGCACCACCTGCGCCTGGGGCAGGGCCAGGGCCAGGGGGATACCCGGCAGGCCGGCGCCCGCGCCCACATCGAGGATACGCGGGCCACGCACATAGGGTAACACCGCCAGACTGTCCAGCAGATGGCGAATCACCATCTCCACGGGATCGCGCACGGCGCTGAGATTGTAGACCCGGTTCCATTTGGCCAGCAAATCCAGATAGGCCATGAGCCGCGCCTGGACCGCGGGCGGGATCTCCAGACCCAGGCGCGCCAGGCCGCGGCGCAGGACCTCGGCGGGGGCGACAGTATCGTTGGCAGCGCTCATGGGCGCTACTTTACTACAGTCGGGGGACTTTTGGGGTTAGCAGGTGATGGGTGATGGGTGATGCGTCATGAAGAGGCGCAGCCGCGTCATCACTCAT
>CAYRLE010000021.1:6140-34880 GCA_964425105.1 uncultured Gammaproteobacteria bacterium
CATCACCATTCCGTCGCGCCAGCTGGATCTTTACCGGCCGGGTCTGCCAGATCTCCTCGGCGTACTCGCGGATGGTGCGGTCGCTGGAGAAGGGGCCCATGGCGGCGGTGTTGAGCACCGCCCGCCGGTTCCATTCCTCCTGATCCGCATAGAGGGCCGCCACCTGATCCTGGCACTCGATGAAGCTGCGGTAATCGGCCAGCACCATGTAGCTGTCGCCGCCATCGGTGAGGGAATGGATCAGGCCACGGTAGAGATCCGGCTGCTCCGGTGAAAAGAAGCCGTTGCCGATCATGTCCAGGGCCTGCCGCAGTTCGGCGTCGCCATGGTAATAGTCCCAGGGATTGTAGCCGTTCCAGCGCAACTCCCGCACCGCCTCGGTGGTGAGGCCGAAGATGAAGATGTTGTCCTGCCCCACGGCGTCGCGGATCTCGATGTTGGCGCCGTCCAGGGTGCCGATGGTCAGCGCGCCGTTGAGGGCCAGCTTCATGTTGCCGGTGCCCGAGGCCTCGGTGCCGGCGGTGGAGATCTGCGCCGAGAGTTCGGCAGCCGGAATGATGTCGCTGGCAGTGGAGACGTCATAGTTGGGTATGAAGACCACCTTGAGGCGCTCGCCCACTGCGGGATCGTTGTTGACGATGTCCGCCACGTCGTTGATGAGCTTGATGATCAGCTTGGCGATGGCATAGCCGGGCGCCGCCTTGCCGGCGAAGATCACGGTGCGCGGGACAGCGGCCTCGCCCCGGCCGCTGCGCAGGCGGTTGTAGAGGGTGACCACGTGAAGCAGGTTGAGCAGCTGGCGCTTGTATTCGTGAATGCGCTTGATATGGACGTCGAACATGGACTCCCCATTGACCTCGATGCCCAGGTGCTGGTGGATGAGGGCGGCCAGGCGCTGTTTGTTGTCCTGCTTGATGGCGCGGAAGGCGCTGCGGAAGGCTCCGTCGTCCGCCAGCGGGGCAAGGCGCTGCAGCTGGTCCAGATCGGTGACCCAGTCCTTGCCGATGTGTTCGCTGATCAATGCCGACAGCCCGGGATTGACATGATGCAACCAGCGCCGCGGGGTGATGCCGTTGGTCTTGTTGATGATCTTGCCGGGATAGAAGCGGTCGAAATCGGCGAAGATGGTCTCCTTCATCAGATGAGTATGAAGCTTGGCCACGCCGTTGACCTTGTGGCTGCCGACGATGGCCAGGTGGGCCATGCGCACCCGCGACTCGCCTTCGTCGTCGATGATGGAGAGGCGGCGCAGCAGGTCGGGATTGCCGGGATGGTGGTGCATCACGTCCTTGAGGAAACGCCGGTTGATCTCATAGATGATCTGCAGGTGGCGCGGCAGGACCTTCTGCAGCAGGTTCACCGGCCAGGTCTCAAGGGCCTCGGGCATCAGGGTGTGGTTGGTATAGGCGAAGGTGCGGTTGGTAATGGACCAGGCCTGCTCCCAACCCAGCTTTTCCTCATCCAGCAGGATGCGCATCAGTTCGGCGATGGCGATGGCGGGATGGGTGTCATTGAGCTGGATGGCCACTTTATCCGGCAACTCGTTGAAATCCGGGTGATATTTTCTGAAGCGGTAGAGGATGTCGCGCAACGAGGCGCAGACGAAGAAATACTGCTGCTTGAGGCGCAACTCCTTGCCCATGCAGGTGGTGTCGTCGGGATAGAGTACCTTGGAGATGTTCTCCGACTGGGTTTCCGCCTCCACCGCCTTGATGTAGTTGCCCTCGTTGAAATACTTGAGATCGAAGTCCCGCGACGACTTGGCAGACCACAGGCGCATGTTGTTCACGGTGTTGCTGCGGAAGCCGGGAATGGGGGTGTCGTAGGCCATGGCGATCACCTCGTCGGTGTCGATCCAGTGATAATGGAGACGCCCCGAATCGTCGGGATATTCCACCACCCGGCCGTTGAACTTGACGGGATAGATTACCTCTGCACGGGGGAATTCCCAGGGATTGCCATAGCGCAGCCAGTTGTCCGGGTGCTCCACCTGGCGGCCGTTCTCCAGGCGCTGGGTGAACATGCCATACTCATAGCGAATGCCGTAACCGTAACCGGGAATGCCCAGGGTGGCCATGGAGTCCAGGAAGCAGGCCGCCAGCCGGCCCAGGCCGCCATTGCCCAGGGCGGCATCGGGCTCCATTTCGCAGATCTGTTCCAGATCGAGACCGGCGTCATGGAAGGCGCTGGCCACTTCGTCGTAGATTCCCATGTTGAGCAGGCTGTTCATGAGGGTGCGGCCGATGAGGAATTCCATTGACAGGTAATAGACCCGCTTGGCATCCTCCCGGTAGTAGCTGCGCATGGTTTCCATCCACCTTTCCATCAGCCGGTCGCGCACCAGATAGGCGGCGACATGAAACCAATCGCGCTCGGTTGCCGTGTATAGATCTTTGCCCACCATGTATTCCAGGCGGTTGGCCATGGAGCGTTTGATGGATTCCACGTCCATTCCCAGATAATCGTGCTTGAAAGACTGCATCTTGCGACTCTTGTCCACCTTCACTCCTCCCGTCCTTTGTAACAGGGATTGTTTTGTACAAAGATTTAGTGTTCCATGGGGTTATCGACAATTATTAACATGACTGTTGGATAATGATATATAAATCGCCATGATACTTATATAATATGGCACCTGTCTTGCAAGGTACCGCGGGCATCGGCAGGGGACAATCCAATCGATAAGGACATGTTGCTGAACCACAATTCGACAGCGACGGGGCTGCTCTCCGCCGCCATGCAGCCGCCTGCGGCCAGCGGCAAGGCTCCCCTATGCGCCATACTCCTGCTGCTGGCCCTGTTCATCGCCCCACAGCTGGCGGCCCAACCCGTCACCTTGAACCTCAAGGACGCCAACATCGGCGCCGTCATCAGTACCATCTCCGAGATCACCGGCAAGAATTTCATCGTCGACCCCCGCGTCAAAGGCAAGGTGACCATCATCTCCTCACGGCCCATGGAAAAGGACGAGCTCTATCAGGTCTTCCTCTCCGTGCTCGACGTGCATGGCTTCGCGGCCATCCCCAGCGGCAGCGTCATCAAGATCGTGCCCGATGCCAGCGCCAAGCAGGATGCCCTGCCGGTGGCGGATGCCAGCCGCCCGGGGCACGGCGATGAGGTGGTCACCCGGGTCATCGAGTTGTCCCATGTCTCGGCCTCGCAGCTGGTTCCCATCCTGCGGCCCCTGGTCCCGCAGCAGGGGCACTTGGCCGCCTACGTGCCCAGCAACATCCTGATCATCTCCGACCGCGCCGCCAACATCGAGCGCCTGCTCAAGATCATCCGGCGCATCGATGTCCCCAGCAGCAATGAGATCGAGATCATCCGCCTGGAACATGCCTCCGCCAGCGAAGTGGTACGGGTCCTCAATACCCTGGAACAGCAGAACAGGGGCAAGAAGAGCACCCGCGGCGCGCCGGACACCCCGGTGCTGATTGCCGACGAGCGCACCAACAGCATCCTGGTGGGCGGCGGCAAGACCGGCCGCCTGCGTCTGAAGACCATCATCTCCCATCTCGACACCCCCCTGGCCCGGGAAGGCAATACCCGGGTGATCTACCTGCGCTATGCCCAGGCCAAGGACCTGGTGCCGGTGCTCACCGGCGTCAGCGCCAGCGTGGAACAACAGCAGAAAGGCAAGGCGGCAGGCAAGGCGGCGCAAAAGCTGCCGGTCAACATCCAGGCCGACGACAGCACCAACGCCCTGGTGATCACCGCACCGCCGGACATCTTCCGCTCCCTGCAGTCGGTGATCAAGCAGCTGGACGTGCGCCGCGCCCAGGTACTCATCGAGTCGGTGATTGCCGAGGTCTCCAATAACCTGAGCAATGAACTGGGTGTGGAGTGGATCGTCGACGGCACCCAGAGCAGGGGCACCGCCCCCGTGGGCCTGGTAAACCTGGGCGGCGGCCTGGTGGACATCGTCACCTCCCTCATTGCCAAGCAGGTGCCCTCGGTGGGCCAGGGCCTGTCGGTGGGCGCCGGACGCTTCGAAGACGGCAAGACGCGCTTCGCAGTGCTGGTGCGCGCCCTGGAGGGCGACGGCAACACCAATGTGCTGTCCACCCCCACCCTGGTGACCCTGGACAACGAGGAGGCGGAAATCGTGGTGGGCCAGGAAGTGCCCTTCGTCACCGGCTCCTTCACCACCACCGGCACCGCCAGCAACCCAACCAACCCCTTCCAGACCATTCAGCGCAAGAACGTCGGCCTGACCCTCAAGGTCAAACCCCAGATCAACGAGGGCAATGCCATAAAACTGGATATCGAACAGCAAGTTGACAGCCTCAACGCATCATCCATCGCAGTCGACCTGATCACCAACACGCGCTCCATCAAGACCAGCGTGCTGGTGGAGGACGGGCAGATCATCGTCCTCGGCGGCCTCATCAGCGACAACCTCAAGGAAACGGTCAACAAGACGCCGTTGCTCAGCAATATCCCGCTGCTGGGGGGGCTGTTCACGCGCCGCTCCACCACCAAGGAAAAGACCAATATGATGGTCTTCATTCACCCCACCATCATCCGCGATGCCGCCCTGGCCCGGGACGTGACCAGCCTCAAATATAATTACATGCGCGCCCGCCAGCTGGAGGTGCGGGCCAAGGACCATCTGTTCCTGGACGATGACGAGGTGCCGGTGACCCGGCCCCTCGATGAACTGCTGGCCGTGCCACCTCGCCTGCAGGCCACGCCCGGCGATGAGGCGGCCCCACCCGGACAGCCATGAATCTAGAACAGGCATACGAGCAACTCGACACGCCACTGCTGGCGGAAAATGACGAGGCCCTGGCGCAGGAAGCGACGGAAAAGCGCCTGCCCTTCGCCTTTGCCAAGCGCCATGGCGTACTGGTCACGGACATAGAAGACGGCCGCGCCCAGGCCCTGTGCCGGCCCGGTGTCAGCGCCCCCACACTGGCCGAGGTGCGCCGCTACCTGGGCCTGCCCCTGCAGGTAACCATGGTCAGCGCGGAGGAATTCGACAGCCTGCTGCAGAAATCCTACGAGGACCGCTCCTCCCAGGCCATGCAGCTGGTGGGCGACGAACTGGACCTGTCGCGCATCGCCCAGGAGATGCCGGAGCCGGAAGACCTGCTGGAGAGCGAGGACGACGCCCCCATCATCCGCCTCATCAACGCCCTGCTCACCGAGGCGGTGAAGGAGAATGCCTCGGACATCCACATCGAACCCTACGAGAACCGCCTGGTGGTGCGCTTCCGGGTGGACGGCGTACTGCGCGAGGTGCTGGAACCGGACCGGGTGCTGGCCCCCATCCTGGTCTCCCGCATCAAGGTGATGGCCAAGCTGGACATCGCCGAGAAGCGCCTGCCCCAGGACGGCCGCATCTCCCTGAAGATCGCCGGGCGCGCCGTGGACGTGCGCGTCTCCACCCTGCCCTCGGCCCACGGCGAGCGCGTGGTGCTGCGCCTGCTGGACAAGCAGGCCGGGCGCCTGGACCTGAAGCAGCTGGGCATGGCGCCGCGCGACCTGGAGACCATCGACCGCATCATCCACCGCCCCCACGGCATCATCCTGGTGACCGGCCCCACGGGCTCCGGCAAGACCACCTCCCTGTACGCCATGCTCACGGTCCTCAACGACAAGCAGGCCAACATCATGACCGTGGAGGACCCCATCGAATACCACATCGACGGCATCAGCCAGACCCAGGTGCAGAGCAAGATCGACATGTCCTTCGCCCGCGGCCTGCGCGCCATCCTGCGCCAGGATCCGGACATCGTCATGGTGGGCGAGATCCGCGACCTGGAGACGGCGGAGATCGCCGTGCAGGCCAGTCTCACCGGCCACCTGGTGCTCTCCACCCTGCATACCAACACCGCCATTGGCGCCGTGATGCGCCTGCGCGACATGGGCGTGGAACCTTTTCTGCTCGCCTCCAGTCTTATAGGTATACTGGCACAGCGCCTGGTGCGCCTGCTCTGCAGCCACTGCAAGACACCCTACGACGCCAGCCCCAGCGAACGCGAGGCGCTGGGCGCCTCTGCCGACGAGACCATCACCCTCTATCACAGCGTGGGCTGCAAGGCCTGCAACTACACCGGCTACCGCGGCCGCACCGCCATCTTCGAACTGATCGAGATCGACGAAAAGATACGCACCATGATCCACGACGGACGATCGGAACAGGAAATGGAAAGCTACGCCCGCAGCAAGGGCCCGAGCATCTACCAGGACGGGGTGCGCCGCGTACTGGCCGGCGACACCACCCTGGAGGAAGTGCTGCGCGTCACCCATGAGGTATCCTGAGTAGTACCCATGGGTGCCTTTGAATTCACCGCACTGGACGCCAAGGGCAAGGAGCGCAAGGGCGTCCTGGAAGGCGATGCACCGCGCCAGATCCGCCAGCAGCTGCGGGAGCGGGGCTGGGTGCCCATCTCGGTGGCGGAGATCAACCAGGCGCAGCAGGAAGGGTCGCGGCGCCTGTTCGGCTTCCGCCAGGGCATCAACGCCACCGAACTGGCCCTGATCACGCGCCAGTTCGCCACCCTGGTGCGTTCCGGACTGCCCATCGAGGAGGCCCTGCGGGCAGTCTCCCAGCAGTGCGAGAAGACGCGCCTCAAGAACCTGCTGCTGGCGGTGCGCTCACGGGTCATGGAGGGCCATCCCCTGGCGGTGGCCCTGGCCGACTTTCCGCGGGTGTTCTCCGACCTCTACCGGGCCACCATCTCCGCCGGCGAGCAGTCCGGACATCTGGATCAGGTGCTGGAGCGGCTGGCGGACTACACAGAGAGCCGCCAGGCCCTGCGCGACAAGATCGTCCAGGCCCTGATCTATCCCATCCTGGTGGTCACCGTGGCCATCCTGGTGGTGGCCGGGCTGATGACCTACGTGGTGCCGCAGATCATCCAGGTGTTCGAGAACATGGGACAGGAACTGCCGCCCCTGACCCGGGGACTGATTGCGGTCAGCGACTTTACCCGCGACAGCGGCCCCTGGCTGGCGGCGCTGCTGGTGGCCGTATTCTTCGGGCTGCGCCTGCTGTTGCGGCGCCCCGGCCCGAAACGGCGCTTTCACCGCCTGCTGCTGGCGGTGCCCCTGATCCGTCACCTGGTGCGGGGCCTGAACGCGGCGCGCTTCGCGCGCACCCTGAGCATTCTCAACGCCAGCGGGGTGCCGGTACTGGAGGCCCTGCGCATCTCCGCCCAGGTGGTGACCAACCTGCCCATGCACGACGCGGTGGAATCTGCGGCGCGCCAGGTGCGGGAAGGCACCAGCCTGCACCGCGCCCTGGAGCGCAGCGGCTATTTCCCGCCCATGACCATCCACCTCATCGCCAGCGGCGAGACCAGCGGCCAGCTGGAGGTGATGCTGGAGCGGGCGGCCAACAGCCAGGAGCGGGAGCTGGAATCCCTGATGCAGACCATGCTGGGGCTGTTCGGCCCCCTGGTGATCCTGGTCATGGGCGGCATCGTGCTGGTGATCATCCTGGCCATGCTGCTGCCTATTATTAACCTCAATCAACTGGTAATCTAGAGTAAGGAACCATGCATACTATGAAAATCATCAAACGCCCCCCGCTTCATCAGCGCGGCTTCACGCTCATCGAGGTCCTGGTGGTGGTGGTCATCCTGGGCATCCTGGCGGCCATCATCGTGCCCAACATCATGGACAAACCGGCGGCCGCCAAGATCACCAAGGCGAAGGCAGACGTCCGCGCCATCGAAAGCGCCATGAACATGTACAAGCTGGACAATCACGTCTATCCCAGCACCGACGAAGGCATCGAGGCCCTGGTGCCCGAGTATCTGCCGCGCATCCCCAAGGACCCCTGGGACCAGCCCTATCAGTACCTGAATCCCGGCACCCACGGCACCATCGACATCTACACCCTGGGACGCGACGGCCAGCCAGGTGGCGAAGGGGAAGATGCCGACCTGGGCAACTGGAACCTCGACCAATAACGGCGCCGCGGTGACGCCGCTCCGCCCAGTCCGCCCCGCCTTCAGCCCCCGCCCCGCCGCCAGACCAGCCAGCCGGGGCTTCACCCTGTTGGAACTGCTGGTGGTGGTGCTGATCATCGGCATCACCCTGGGCCTGGTGGTGCCGTCCCTGAATCCCGACCGGGAGCGCGGCCTGGACGAGGAGAGCCGGCGCCTGGTTGCCCTGATCCGCCTCAGCGCCGAGGAGGCCGTGCTCCAGGGCCGGGAATATGCCGTGGAGTTGGCCCCCGATGGTTACCGTTTCCTGGTCCTGGAGGGGAACAAGGAGGGAAACAAATGGCTGCCCCTTCAGGATGATTTGCTCCATCCCCGACAGCTGCCCGAGGGCCTCCGTCTGGAGGTCTTTTTCGAGGGCGAGCGCTTCGACTTCCTGCGCGCCGAGGAGGAAGAGAACCCGCGCCTCTATATCCTTTCCAGCGGCGAGATGACCCCCCTGGAGATCCTCCTCAGCAGCGCCGACAGCGAGCGCAACTACCGCATCGTGATCGACATCAACGGCAAGATCCGCATTGAGGGGTGAGCCTGAACCATGACGCACATTTGGCTCAATGCATCGCCAAGCGTTGATTGTGAGGTGTGAGGCGTGAGGCGTGAGGAGAAAGAGGGCGGTTTCACCCTGCTGGAGATCCTGGTGGCCCTGGCGGTGGTGGCCATCGCGCTGAGCGCGCTGATCGGCGAGACCAGCCGCAACCTGGAGAACACCGCGCGTCTGCGCGACCATACCCTGGGCCACTGGGTGGCCATGAACGTGGTGGCCGAACAGCATGTCAGCGGCGACTGGCCCAGCGTCGGCGTGCGCAAGGGCAGCAGCCTGATGGCGGGCCGCGAATGGTACTGGACCCTGACGGTGACGTCCACCGCCGACAGCAATGTACGGCGCATGGACGTGGCGGTGTTTGCAGAACGGCGCCGCAAGAAGCAACTGGCCTCGCTCATCGCCTATATCGGCAGGCCCATGAAATGAACAGCCCCCGCCACCAGGCCGCCTTCACCCTGCTCGAACTGCTGGTTTCCCTGGCCATCTTCGCCATCCTCTCGGTGATCGCCTACCAGGGGCTGCAGACCATGCTCGACGCGCGCGCGCGCATCGAGGCGCAGGCGTCGCGCCTCACGGAGTTGCAGGGCCTGTTCGCCATCCTTGGCCGGGACCTGGAGCAGGCCGTGGGACGGCCGGTGCGCGACGACTTCGGCGACCCCCAGCCTGCCCTGCAGGGGGACAGCACCCATCTCGAACTAAGCCGGGCGGGACGGCGCAACCCCGCCGCCTTCCGGCGCAGCAACCTGCAGCGCATCGCCTATCTGGTGGCGGAAAACCAGCTACTGCGGCGCAGCTGGGCGGTACTGGACCGGGCAGCGGGCAGCGCTTTCCAGGAAGGCGTCCTGGCGGAACGCATCCAGAGCCTGGAGTTCCGCTATCTGGACCAGTCGCTGCAATGGCGCGGGCAATGGCCGCCCAGCACCCCGCAGGGCAATCGCCAGGGCATTCTGCCCCAGGCCATCGAGGTCACCCTGGAAGTGGAGGACTGGGGCAGAATCCGCCGTCTGTTCCGCGTGCCGCGGGCAATTGATGTAGAATCGCAGCAGAATGAAGACCATGACAATCCATAGCCAGCGTCGGCAAAGAGGGGTCGCTCTGGTCACCGCCCTGCTGGTGACCGCCATCGCCACCATCACCGCGGTGGCGCTGGCCTCCCGCCAGCAACTGGACATCCGGCGCACAGAAAACATGCTGGAGAGGGACCAGGCCTATCTGTTCGGCCTCGGCGTGGAGGAGTGGGCACGGCAGATCCTTGCCCAGGACCGGCGCGACAACAACATCGACCACCCCGGCGAGAACTGGGCCAGCATCCTGCCGCCCATCACCGTGGAAGGGGCGGTGGTGGCCGGCAGCATCGAGGACCTGCAGGGCCGCTTCAATCTCAACAACCTGGTGCAGGACGGCCAGGCCAGCGCCCCGGATATTCAGCGCTTCCAGCGCCTGTTGCGGGCCCTGGACCTGGACGAAGGCATCGCCCGCGCGGTGGCGGACTGGATCGACCCCGATGAGGAGCCGGCCTTTCCCGACGGTGCGGAAGACAACGAATACCTGCGGCTGGTGCCGCCCTACCGCACCGCCAACGCCCCCATGGCCAACGCCAGCGAACTGCTGCTGGTGAAGGGGGTGGATTACGACACCTACCGGGCGTTGCGCCCCTATGTCACTGCCCTGCCGGCACGCACCGCCATCAACGTCAACACCGCACCGGTGCCAGTGCTCATGTCTCTCGCCGCGGGCCTGAGCCAGGGCGACGCCGAACTGCTGGTGGAGGAGCGCGGCGAGAACGGTTATGAAACAATCGCCGACTTCCTGAATCAGCCCCCCTTCCAGAATGCGAATGTGCAGATCCCAGATATCGGGGTTGCCAGCGATCACTTCCTGCTCACTGCCGACGTCCGTTTTGGACGCAGCCATCTGCAACTCTTCAGCCTCTTCGCCCGCAGTGCGGATGCCAAGGTGCAGGTGGCCATGCGCACCCAGGGGACTTGGTAGATGCGGCCCCAGCTGTTCATCCGCCTGCCGGCACGGGACGACCAGCCTGTGGTCTGGCTGCTGCGGGAGAACGGCGAAGGCGAGGGCGGCCCGGGCGCACAACAGGGGGCCCTGGAGGATATTTCCCTGCACGCTCCGGGGCGCCGCGTCATCGTGCTGATCCCCGCGGCCCATGTCCTGTTGACCCACACCCGTATTCCCAGCCGCAAGCGCCAGCGCATTCTCAGCGCCCTGCCCTATGCCCTGGAGGACCAGCTGGCCACGGATGTGGACAAGCTGCACTTCGCCCTGGGCAGGCGCGAAAGCAACGGCGAGGTGCAGGTGGCAGTGGTGGAACGACGCTGTCTTGCGGACTGGCTGGCACGCCTGCGCGCCTGCGACATCGAGCCGGACGAAATGGTGCCCGACGTGTTGTGCCTGCCGTGGCAGGCAGGGAACTGGACGGCGCTCCAGGAGGCTGATCACACCCTGCTGCGCACCGGTCTGCAGCAGGGCCTGTCGCTGGACAACGACAGCCTCGAAGTGATGCTCGAGTTGTTGCTGGACGAACAGGAGGAAGGGCAGCGCCCCGCCGCCATCCATTGGTATGCCGCGCCGGCCACGGAACCCCGGCCGCCCGCCGTGGCTGAACTGGACATCCTGACCCGGCCCCTGGAGAGCGATCCCCTCGACCTGCTGGCCCGCCACTATGAACGCGAGCAGGCCCTCAATCTGCTGCAGGGGGAATACAGCCGCCATGAGCAACTGGGCCGCTACTGGCGACCCTGGCGCCCCGCAGCAGCCCTGCTGCTGGCCCTGCTGCTGATCTCCGCCACTGACACCTTCATCGATTATCAGCGTCTCAGCAAGGAGCGCGATCAGCTCCGGCAGCGTATCGAACGCATCTATCTGGATACCTTCCCCGAGGCCAAGCGGGTGGTGAACCCGCGGGTGCAGATGGAACGCCGCCTGCAGGCGCTGCAAACGGGTGGTGCCACGGCCGCCGGCGGCTTCCTGGACCTGCTGCGCCGCGCCGCTCCGGCCCTCAAGAACACCCCCCGCCTGGAACTGCGGCGCATCAGCTATCGCGACGGCCGCCTCGACATCGCCCTGCTGATCCCAGACCTGCAAGGCCTCGACCAGCTCAAACAGCGCCTGGCGCAGAACACCGGCCTGAGCGTAGAGATCCAGTCCGCCACCGCCCGCGACAACAAGGTAGAGGCGCGGCTGCAGATCAGGAGTAGCGGCCCATGAACAAATTCCTGGCCAATCTCAATCGCGGGGAACGGCGCTGGGTGCTGGGCGGCGGCGCAGTACTGCTGGTGCTGCTCATCTATACCCTGGGCTGGCTGCCCTTCAGCAGGGAAGTCACCCGCCTGCAGGACATCGTCAGCGAGCAGCGCGCCCTGGCGGCCTGGATGGAACAGGCCGCCAAGGAGGCGCGGCGCCTGCGCGGCCTGAGCGCAGGCACGGCGGACAGCCGCGCTCGGCGCTCGCTGCTGGCCCTCACCGACCAGACCGCCAAGCAGGCGGGACTGGGCAATGCCATCAAACGGGTGGAGCCGGAAGGCCAGGACAAGGTCCACATCCGCCTCGAACAGGCCGCTTTCGACGACCTCATTGCCTGGCTGGAGAAACTCCAACTCGGCCACCAGGTACGCATCGTCAGCATCACCATCGACCGCCAGGAACTGCCGGGGCTGGTGGACGTGCGCCTCACCCTGGAGGAGGGCGGCACATGAAGCGGGGACTCGCCTACGTCCTGTTCGGACTCGCCGCCTATGTGCTGTTCCTGCTCATCCAGCTGCCGGCGCAGCAGGTCTATGGCCGCCTGACAGAGCGCTACCCCCTGCCCGTCAAGCTCTATCAACTCAAAGGCAGCGTGTGGAACGGCTCGGCGGCGCTGGTGACCTGGGGCCCGCGGCGCTTCGAGAACCTGCACTGGCGGCTGCGCCCCCAGAGCCTGCTGCTGGGGCGTCTGGAGATCGCCGTGGAACTCAGCAAGGACAGGGCCAGGATCGCCGCCATCGCGGGGCGGGCTCTGAACGGCGGCCTCTATGTGCGCGCTGGCCAGGCCCATCTGCCGCTGGCCGACGTGGAAAACCTCATCAGCCGCGACCCCATGGGATTGACCGGCACCGTAGAACTGGACCTGGAACGCCTGGAGATCGCCCGCGGGCGCATCACCGCGGCCCAGGGCAGCCTGAGCATCGAGAACGCCGGGCTGGCGCCGCCCCTCAAGGTGGCCATCGGCAACTTCCGCATGGACTTCGCAACCACCGAGGAAGGCGTCATCAAGGGCGTTATCAGCGACAACGGCGGCCCCCTGCAGGCCCAGGGCCTGCTGCTGCTGCAGCCGGACGGCAGCTATCGGCTGACCGCGGAACTGGCCGCGCGCGATCCCCAGCGCCGCGACATCAAGCAGGCGCTGCGCTACCTGGGCACGCCTAGCCCGGCGGGCAAGGTTTCGCTGGTGCGCACGGGACGGCTGCCGTTGGAGCGCTTTTTGGGACAGCGCAAGATTGAGAATTGAGGGGAGGGGGCTCGTAGGGTCCTTAGTGCATTTACCGTCTAGGTGATGAGTGAAGAGTGATGCGTGATGGGCAAACGATATTGCACTAGTCGCCGCACACATCACCCATTACGCATCACTATCCTCAGGCCCTTGATGTATAAGCCTGCATTTTTGGTGGGCGGCGCCTGCACTACGAGACTGAGGACCTCAAAATCATGGCGGGGCGCGAATGCGCCCCTCAACCCCTTGTATCTTTTCTCTTGTATCTTTTCTCTGGCTTTTACCGCCTCATGGAATCGAAGAATTCCGCATTGGACTTGGTGGCCTTGAGCTTGTCCAGCAGGAACTCGATGGCCGCCAGCTCGTCCATGGGGTGGAGCAGCTTGCGCAGGATCCACATCTTCTGCAACTCGTCGGGCTTGGTGAGCAACTCCTCGCGGCGGGTGCCGGAGCGGTTGAGGTTGATGGCGGGGTAGATGCGCTTCTCGGCGATGCGCCGGTCGAGATGGATCTCCATGTTGCCGGTGCCCTTGAACTCTTCGTAGATCACGTCGTCCATGCGCGAGCCGGTCTCAACCAAAGCGGTGGCGATGATGGTCAGGCTGCCGCCTTCCTCGATGTTGCGCGCGGCGCCGAAGAAGCGCTTGGGGCGCTGCAGGGCGTTGGCATCCACGCCACCGGTGAGCACCTTGCCCGAGGACGGCACCACGGTGTTGTAGGCGCGCGCCAGACGGGTGATGGAATCCAGCAGGATCACCACGTCGCGCTTGTGCTCCACCAGGCGCTTGGCCTTCTCGATCACCATCTCGGCCACCTGCACATGGCGGCTGGCGGGCTCGTCGAAGGTGCTGGAGATGACCTCGCCGCGCACCGAACGCCTCATCTCGGTCACTTCTTCCGGACGCTCGTCGATGAGCAACACGATGACGTGGCACTCGGGGCTCTTGGTGGTGATGGAGTGGGCGATGTTCTGCAGCATCATGGTCTTGCCCGCCTTGGGCGGCGAGACGATCATACCGCGCTGGCCCTTGCCGATGGGCGCCACCAACTCGATGATGCGCGGGGTGATGTCCTCGGTGCTGCCGTTGCCCAACTCCATGGGCAGGCGCTGATTGGCGAACAGGGGCGTCAGGTTTTCGAACAGCACCTTGCTCTTGGCAACTTCGGGCGCCTCGAAATTGATCTGGCTGACCTTGAGCAGGGCGAAGTAGCGCTCCCCCTCCTTGGGCGGCCGGATCTTGCCGGATACGGTGTCGCCGGTGCGCAGGCTGAAGCGCCGGATCTGGCTGGGGGAGACATAGATGTCGTCGGGGCCGGCGAGATAGGAACTGTCCGCGGAGCGCAGGAATCCGAAGCCGTCCTGGAGGATCTCCAGGACGCCTTCGCTGTAGATGTCCTCGCCGTTCTTGGCATGGGCCTTGAGGATGGCGAAGATTACGTCCTGCTTGCGGGAGCGCGCCAGCCCCTCGATACCCATTTGCTGCGCCAGCTGCAACAGTTCGCTGACGGATTTTTGTTTCAGTTCAGTAAGGTTCATGGTGTCTTGCTTTCGACTTGCTAGTGAACAACGGCACGAGGCGCATGAAGCGACCAGCCGGATGGACAGACAAGAGGTATTGCTACCAGGGGTTAATGCTTAAATATCAAAGGAAGATCGCCGGATACCGGCGGCTGTTTTCGATCTTATTTGCGCTTACGCTATCATTATTTGTGCAGCGCGTCCAGTATTTTTTTGGTGTGGAGCGGCGCACCGAATCGACCTATATGTTCTATATATTGCTGTCGAGAAAAGCCGCAAGCTGCGATTTGGAAACCGCCCCCACCTTGGTGGCCTCGACATTGCCATTCTTGAACAACATCAGGGTGGGAATGCCGCGGATGCCGTAGCGCGGCGGTGTGGCGGGATTCTCATCGATGTTCAGCTTGGCGACCTGGATCTTGCCGGCGTACTCCTCGGCGATCTCTTCCAGTACCGGCGCGATCATCTTGCAGGGGCCGCACCATTCGGCCCAGAAATCCACCAGCACAGGCAGTTCGGCATTCAAGACCTTGTCTTCGAAATCTGCATCGCCCACATAAATGATTTTATCGCTCACCCTAGGATAACCTCCGTTTTTTGCGCAACAGTACGCGGCTCATAACATGACATGTTTCGACATTATTCACAATTTGGCGATGGTGCACAAACCCGCCGACTCAGCGGCACAACAAAGTTTACACAAATCTACGCCTGTTTTGTTATGATCCATAATAGATGATCAGAATTGCCTTCAAGCCCCAGTCCCGGCGGCCACAACGTCTGTACAAACAGCCATCATACATTGCCCGGCGCAGCACGCCAATGATAAATCCATGAGCGACAACCACCTGACAAACATACAGTTTCAATCCCTGGATCTGCCCGACAGCCTGAAACAGGGGATCGCAGAACTGGGTTACAGCCATTGCACCCCCATTCAGGCCCAGAGCCTGCCCCTGCTGCTGAAGGGACAGGATGTGGCCGGCCAGGCCCAGACCGGCACCGGCAAGACTGCCGCCTTCCTGGTGGCCATGTTCGACCGTCTGTTGCGCAAGCCAGCGCCCGCCACCGACACCACCCAGCCGCGCGGCGTCATCATCGCCCCCACCCGCGAACTGGCGGTGCAGATCCACAAGGATGCCGTGGCGCTGGCCCGCCATACCGGGCTGCGCATTGCCGTCATCTATGGGGGCACCGGCTACGAATCCCAACAGGAGACCCTGCGCCAGGGGGTGGATGTGCTCATCGGCACCCCGGGGCGCATGATCGACTTCTTCAAACAGCGCCTGTACGGCCTCAAAGCGGTGGAGGCCGTGGTGCTGGACGAGGCCGACCGGATGTTCGACCTGGGCTTCATCAACGACATCCGCTACCTGCTGCGACGCATGCCGCCGCCGAGCGAACGGCTCACCATGCTGTTCTCCGCCACCCTGTCGTTCCGGGTGATGGAACTGGCCTATGAGCACATGAACAATCCCCAGCTGGTGCGCATCGAGACCGACAAGATTACCGCCGACAAGGTCCAGCAGTCCGTCTACTACACCTCCAACGAGGAGAAGATACCCCTGCTGCTGGGACTCCTGAAGCGGCTCCAGCCGCCGCGCACCATCGTCTTCGTCAATACCAAGAACACCGCCAACCGGGTCTCCGACTATCTGCGCTTCAATGGCTTCGACGCCGAGGTGCTGTCCGGCGATGTCCCCCAGAAAAAACGCCTCAGTCTGCTGAAGGCCTTTCAGCAGGGCGAACTGGCCATTCTGGTGGCCACCGATGTGGCGGCCCGCGGCCTGCACATCCCCGACATCACCCACGTCATCAACTTCGACCTGCCGCAGGATGCCGAGGACTACGTGCATCGCATCGGGCGCACTGCGCGGGCCGGCGCCAGCGGCGTGGCCATCAGCTTCGCCTGTGAAGACTACGCCTTCTATCTGCCCGACATCGAGGCCTATGTCCAGCACAAGCTGCCCGTGGAGGCCATCAGCGACGACCTGTTGATGACACCCCAGGTGCCGCCGAAACGCCCGCGTAAGCGCCCAGAACGGCGCGGCGGACGGCCGGGGGGCCGAAGCGGCGCGCCACGCCGCAGCAGCGAAGGGCGGCGACGCGGTGGCGGCAGGCGCAGCAGCCGGGGCGCCGCCTGAATCCAGCCCTCTATGCCGCCGCCGGCGGCATCAGCAGCACATCCCGCAGGGTTTTTATCAGCGAAGAAATCAAGCACAATAGAGCCAGTCACACCCCCGCCGTCGTTACATGCCGAATCCCCACACGCTCACCACCCGCACCGCCGCCCTGGAACACCTGAGCGCCGATGTCATGCGCCTGTTTCTGCAACCAGCAGCGGCCGCTTCCTTCGCCTATCACGCCGGGCAGTACCTCGACATTCTTCACCAGGGTGCGGCACGCAGTTTTTCCCTGGCCTGTGCGCCCCGCGCCGACGGCCTGCTGGAACTGCATATCCGGCGCATCCCTGGCAACCCCTTCACCGATTTTGTCTTTGAAGAACTGAGGGTGGGCGCAGAACTCGTCATCGCAGGCCCCTTCGGGCGCTTTTCCCTGCAGGCGGCGGGCCGGCGCAGGCGCCTGTTCCTTGCCGGCGGGACGGGCTTTGCGCCCATCAAGAGCTTCATCGAGACCCAGCTGCGGGAGCGGCCGGTTGCGGAGATGAGTCTCTACTGGGGGGCGCGCACCAGCAGCGATCTCTATCTTCACGAGTTGGCCTGCCGCTGGCAGCGCGAACAGCGCCTGCACTATGTGCCGGTACTGTCGGCGTGTGCAGAGGATGAAAAGTGGTCGGGCAGAACCGGCCTGGTGCACGAGGCGTTGCTGGCAGACTGGCCCGATCTCAGCGCCTGTGAAATCTATGCCAGTGGACCGCCGCCCATGATCGAGGCGGCCCGCGCGGCCTGCCTGGCCCATGGCCTGCCGGCGCAGCACTTCCATACGGAAACGTATTGAATTGCGGTAAGGAGTGAGATGTAAGGCATGAGGGGAAAGCGCCTTTGTCGGCGCCTCACCCTTAAGCCTCACACCTCACGGACTCATCAGTTCTGGCCGGGACCCGCCGGGATCAGGGTGCCCTCGCTGGCGCTCTGGCCAGGCAACTGGCGCACCGTTCCCGGCATCTTCATGAGCATGCCCTTGCGGTAATATTCGAGGGCGGTTTCGCTGTCCCCCATCTGCTCCAGAACGCTAGCCAGTTCCGAGAGGGCCTCGGGATTCTCGTCCAGCGCCACGCAGGCCTCGAAGAACTGGCGCGCCTTGCCCCACAGGGCGTTGCGCTTGCACAGGCGCCCCATGGTGAGGAGCAGGGCGGGGCTGTCCTTGTGATTCTTGAACAGGGTCTCGGCGCGTGACAGGTGGATCAGGGCATCGGCCGGCTGGATGACGCCATATAGATAGGCCAGATCTTCGTTCCACTTGCGGGACAGGAAGTGATGCAGAATGCGCTCCGCCTCGTCGTGGGCAGCGCAGCGGATGAGCTGCTGCACATAGGTGGCGACCATGCCGGCCTCCTGGCGCAGGTCCTTGTGCATGCGCTGCCACAGCTCGTGGAGACGCTTCAGATCCTGTTCCCGGCCGGCCCGCGCCAGCAACTCGCCATAGGCCTGAGACTCCAGTTCCCGGTGTTTGTCCTGGGTGATGATCTTGTGACGCCGCGCCTTGGGCAGTAACTGCAGCAGGCGCTCCCAGTCATGGACCTCGCGGTAGAGGGTGAGAAGGCGGCGGGTCACCGCTTCCTGCCCCGGCTCGCGACGGCGCAGATGCTCCAGGGTCTTGAGGGCGTCATCCATCTTCCCCTCCTGGATCAACAACTCGGCGCGGGTCAGGCTGATGGCCATCTCCGCCTTGGGCATGTGCGCCTTGGCCAACTCCAGATATTTGTCGCGGCGCGTGCGGGCACCCAGCTTTTCCGCCGCCCGTGCCGCAAACAGATAGTTGACCAGCGGTGATTCGCCCACCGAGGTATAGCGGATGAGATTGCGCTCGGCCTCCTTCCACTGGCCATTGATGAGGGCCATCACACCCTGGTTGAGCGCCAGATGGGACTTGCGATGGAGACGCCGCTGCCGCCAGCGGCCAAGACGCTCCGGCGTCTGCCCCACATTGACCAGGAAACGGATCAGGAAATAGAGCGCCACGAAGGCCAGCAGGGTGGCCACCACGGCCAGGACAAGACTCGTCTCCACAGTCCAGTCCCGGTAGTTGATGACGATATAACCGGGATCCTCGCGGGCCACCAGAGCAATGACCACCGCCAACAGAAAAACCACCAGTGCTGTAAAAAGAAATCTCATGGCTGTTCACCACCCTTGGCAGGCAGCGCAGCGGCCGGCAGCCAGCCCTGCGCCTGGTTGTTGGCGGCAAGCCCGAGGGGCAGCTGCCGCGCCGAGAGATAGGCGCCGCTCGCCAGCACCTCGCGGATGGCCTCCAGGGAGGCCTTTACCGAAGGCAGTTCGGGCTTCACCACGATCTTGTCCAGGCGCGCCAGGGTCGCCAGCACCTCCCGGACGGCTGCATCATCGCCATCGTAGTAGCGTCCCAGCCATTGGGCTGCCGTTTTCAGGGCACTGTGATAGGCGACCTCGTCGCCCCGCAGCAGGGCGAGGCGCGCCGTCTCCAGTTTGAGTTGCAGGTTCTGGCCCAGATAGAGCACCCGCTCCGGCGCCATCAGGGGTTCATCGTTCACATCGCGACGCCGTACAGTCACCAGTTCCTTGAGCGCCTGCCAGAGATCGTTCACAAAGCCGCGCCAGCCCGTCAGTTCCTCTTGCGGCTGTGGGGGCTCTTCCGCCGCTTGCGGCGCCGGCGCGGCGTGACGGCCTTTGAGGGGCAGTTCAGTGACCCGCTGCTGGAGACTGCTGAGGGTGGTGGCGGCGGCCGCGATATCCGCCTGGGGCACGGCCAGCAGGGCATTGATCTCTTCCGCCAGCAGGCGGCGGGTGGTGGCGAAGGCGGGATGCCCCACCGCCTGCAGACGCTGATCGGCGGCGCGCAGTGCCGCCAGGGCAGTGGCGACGTCACCACGCAGCGTGAGGCTGTCGTTGGCGATGCGGATCAGATATTCAGCCTCGGCGGGCTCCCACAGTGGTTTGCGCTCTGCCGGCTTCTTCTCCTCCAGCTTGGCCTGCAGGGCATTGACGGCATTCTGGAGAATGGAAAATTCCTGGCTGATCTGGGCCTTGTTTTCCTCCTTCAGAGCCGCGAGCTTCTGGTCCAGCGTCTGTCGCAGCGCGGCAAGACTGGGTTCGATATCCTGATTGGCGCTGGCCAGCTGCTGGAGTTGTTGTTCGATGGTGGCAGCACGGTTCTTGAGGCCGTCGAGACGCTGCTCGAGGCGGCTGTCCTGCTCTTGCAAGGCACTGACCACGTTCTGGTTTTCTTGCCACAGTTGATAACCGGCGGCAATGCCGCCGGCGGACAGCAGCAGTGCCAGGATGGCCAGCAGACGGCCGCCGCCTTTGGGCGGCGCTGTGCTTGAAGGGGGGGAAGGGGGGGCCTCAGGGGCGGGGTCGGCAGTGGGGGCTCGGGGGCCGGCACCTTTGGCAGCGGCCTCTTTCCCTGCGGCCGGCTTTTTTCCCTTGGTCGCGGATGATTTCTGATCTCCGGAAGCTTTTTTTTCTTTTTCGTTATTTGTTTTTTGTTCACTCATGGATCACACTCCGAGAGCTCTCGTTATCGTTCACAGCATACCATGCTTCTATGGCGCCCACTAACCCCTGGTCGCTGGATTGGTGGGCAATCATAGGGGCATGGGTAAACCCCATTTTCGCGGCCAGCAGCGCGGTGCGCTGACTGATCACCACCAGCGGCAAGCGCAGCAGGCGGCAGCGGCAGAGCTGACCGGCCATGCGCAGAAGATTCTGCAGCCCCTCGTTGCTGGTGACCGTGATGATGTCGATACAGTTCTTGCGCAATACATGCTGCAGCTGCTCGGCGCCGGCCTCGGGGATGGCGCGCCGGTAGACCTCGGCATATTCCACCGTCGCACCCCGCTCGCGCAAGGTCTGGGCCAGCAACTCGCGCCCCCCCTCGCCACGGAAGATGACGATGCGCTTGCCGGCCACCTCCCACATCTCCTCCAGGGCCAGCAGGGCTTCGCTGTTGAACACCTGGGCCGGCCGGATATGGGCCTGCAGGCCACAGCGTTCCAGCGTCTCGGCGCTGCTGCGCCCGATGACCGCGAAGCGCAGCCCCGGCGGCCAGCCTCCCTGGTCTGTTACCAGCTCATGGGCGCGCTGGATGGCATTGCTGCTGATGAAAATCGCCAGATCGAATTCGGCCAGGCGCTCGATGACCGCCATGGCAGGCGCCACATCATGGGGAGGCAGAATCTCCAGTACCGGGATATGGAGGGGGTGCCCGCCCTTGGCGGCGATGAGCTCGCACAGCGACTGGGCCTGTTCCGGCGGCCGCGTGACCAGCACCCGGATGCCACGCAATCTGCTCTCCAGCGGCTCAACGGCCATAGATCTCTCGGAGAATGGCCGCCGCCCCGCGCGACAACAATTCGTCGGCCAGTTCATAGCCCATGGCCGCCGCCTGCTCCCGACTGCCGGTGCGCGCCCCGCGGATGATTTCAGCGCCGTCGGGCTGCCCCACCAGGCCCTCCAGGCTAAGGCCGCCGTCCACCGTGAGCCGCGCATGGCCGGCAATGGGCACCTGGCAGCCGCCCTCCAGGCGCTCGTTGAGGGCCCGCTCCGCAGTGATGCAGACATGGGTGGGCTCGTGGTCGAGAACGGCGATGAGTTCATTGGTGCGTCCATCGTCACTGCGGCACTCGATGCCGATGGCACCCTGGCCGATGGCCGGCAGGCAGATGTCCGGCTCCAGGAGTTGGGTGATGCGCTGCGCCTCGCCGAGGCGGATCAGGCCGGCTGCTGCCAGGATGATGGCGTCGAATTCGCCGTCGGCGAGTTTCTGCAGACGGGTGCCCACATTGCCACGCAGACTGAGCACTTCCAGATCGGGGCGCAGGCGGCGCAGCTGGCTCTGGCGGCGCAGGCTGGAGGTCCCCAGGCGCGCCCCCAGGGGCAGGTCGGCGAAGCTGCTGTAGCGGCTGGAGACGAAGGCGTCGCGCACTTCCTCGCGACTCAGGATCACCGGCAGATGGAGACCGGCAGGTAGTTCCACCGGCACATCCTTCATGGAATGGACGGCAAGATCGGCGCGGCCGTCCAGCAGGCTCTGCTCCAGTTCCTTGACGAACAGGCCCTTGCCGCCGATCTTGGCCAGGGGGGCATCGAGGATCTTGTCCCCCTGGGTGGTCATCTGCAGCAGTTCCACCGACAATTCCGGCCAGGCCTCCAGGAGGCGGGCGCGGACATGTTCGGCCTGCCACAGGGCGAGCGGACTTCTGCGCGTAGCGATGCGTATCGTATGATGCGACATGGGCGGTTAGGTCTACGATTATCCGTGTGGACGCCGCAACCTTTCGTGTTTCCGCAGGGGGCGCCCTTTGTTATTGTTTTAAAGTATCGAAGACCATTAATCCTACGGTGTGTTGGGGATTGAGGCAAATAAAATTGCCTCCTGCACCACACACGGCGCCCCGCGGCCCTTGGGCAGAGATGCTAACTAGCGGAAATATTTTGCAAAAAGCTTTAAATCCGGGGAGTATTTCCATAATATGATCGTCCGCATCCGGAACCAGACATGAGCAGCAGGCCATGAGCGAAGACAAGCAGACCGACAAGCCCTGGGGCGGGCGTTTCACCGAGGCCACCGACAGTTTCGTGGAGGCCTTCAGCGCCTCGGTGGACTTCGACCGGCGCCTCTACCGCTACGACATCGAGGCATCCATCGCCCATGCGCGCATGCTGGCCCATGTGGGCGTCATCAGCGAGGAGGAGTGCCGGGCCATCGAGAAGGGCCTGCTGGACATCCGCACCGACATCGAGCGCGGCGACTTCGCCTGGCTGGTGGAACTGGAGGATGTCCACATGAACATCGAGGCGCGCCTCACGGAGCGCATCGGCATCGCCGGCAAGAAGCTCCACACCGGACGCTCCCGCAACGACCAGGTGGCCACCGACCTGCGCCTCTATCTGCGCCACGAGATCGATGAGATCAGCACGGAATTGACGCGCCTCCAGGGCGGCCTGCTGGACATCGCCGAGCGGGAGGCGGACACCATCATGCCCGGCTTCACCCACCTACAGGTGGCCCAGCCGGTGACCTTCGGCCACCACCTCATGGCCTGGTTCGAGATGCTCAAGCGGGACAAGGAACGCCTGCGCGACTGCCGGCGCCGGGTCAACGTCATGCCCCTGGGGGCCGCCGCCCTGGCGGGCACCAGCTATCCCATCGACCGCGCCTACACGGCGCGCCTGCTGGATTTCGACCTGCCGGCGGAAAACTCCCTGGACGCCGTCAGCGACCGGGATTTCGTCATGGAATTCAATGCCGCCGCCGCCCTGCTCATGTGCCACCTGTCGCGCATCTCCGAGGAGCTGATCCTCTGGTCCTCGGCCCAGTTCGACTTCATCGAACTGCCCGACCGCTTCTGCACCGGCTCCTCCATCATGCCCCAGAAAAAGAATCCGGACATCCCGGAACTGGTGCGCGGCAAGAGCGGCCGGGTCTACGGCAACCTCATGGCCCTGCTGACCCTGATGAAGGCCCAGCCCCTGGCCTACAACAAGGACAACCAGGAGGACAAGGAGCCCCTGTTCGACACCGTGGACACGGTCAAGGGCTGCCTGCGGGTGTTCGCCGACATGATCCCCGCCCTGCAGGTGAAAGAACGGCAGATGATGGCGGCGGCCCATCAGGGCTTCTCCACCGCCACCGACCTGGCGGATTATCTAGTGCGCAAGGGGGTTGCCTTCCGCGATGCCCACGAGATCGTTGGCAAGGCGGTGCGCTACGGCATCGACAACGGCAAGGACCTGGCGGATATGTCCCTGGAGGAACTGCGCCGTTTCTCCTCCGTCATTCAGCAGGACGTCTTCGACGTCCTCACCCTGACGGGCTCGGTGGCGGCCCGCAATCACCTGGGCGGCACCGCCCCCGAGCAGGTGCGCGCCGCCGTGCAGCGCGCCCGCCTCACCCTCTAGCCCTCACGTCTCACGTCTCACGTCTCACGCCAACAAAAGTTTTCCTCCCCCGCGCCGATAACAAAACAGGAACTGGTTCACAAAATCGTGGGCCAGTGAGGGGCCAGGCGCAGGGTGTGGGGCACACCGTATCTCCATTGCCGTCCACCGCAAATTCCCTTGCGCCTCACTACCCTTGTTCCCGGGCCGTGCCACTATTTTCAGAAAAAAGACGAAAGACTGTGCTGGATATCAATACCATCAAAAAACGCTTTCTGACCCTGAACCGTGACCGCCTGACGCGCACCCGCGACAGCCTGCGCAACCGGCAACGCGACATTCTCGATGTGCTGCCCCTGCTGTTTCACAGCAATCACCCGGCCTTTCCCGGCTATGTCTCCAAGACCACCCCCATGGGGATTTCAGACTATGCACCGGCGCAACGCACTCTGGAGGCCGGCAAGCATCTGGTGCGCAGCTTCGAGCACAAGAACCGCGCGCTGCTGCAGTACGACATCCTGTCCCTGTTTCTCATGGGCAGCAGCGGCACCATCGCCTATTCCTCCAAGAGCGACTTCGACATCTGGCTCTGCCACCGCCCCGACCTCACCACCATGCAACTGGCGGAACTGCAGCAGAAGGCTACGCTCATCGAGCAGTGGGCCGAGTCTATGGATCTGGAGGTGCATTTCTTCCTCATGAACGCCGACGCCTTCAAGCAGGGCCAGGGCGTGGAGATGTCGGTGGAGAGCAGCGGCAGCGCCCAGCATCACCTGCTGCTGGAGGAATTCTACCGCACCGGCCTGCTGCTGGCGGGACGCTATCCGGTGTGGTGGCTGGTGCCGGCGGAACAGGAAAGCGATTATGAAAACTATGTACAGCACCTGAAAAAGAAGCGTTTCATCAAGGACAACGAGGCCATCGACTTCGGCGGACTGCCCCAGGCGCCGGCCGAGGAATTCTTCGGCGCCGCCCTGTGGCAACTCTACAAGGGTATCGATTCGCCCTACAAGGCCACCCTCAAGCTGATGCTGATGGAGGTCTACGCCAATGAATATCCCCAGGTGGACCTGCTCAGCCAGCGTTTCAAGCGCGCGGTCCATGAAGGCGCCTCGGAATTGGCCAGCCTCGACCCCTACATCATGCTCTACCGCAAGCTGGAGGAATACCTGCGCCGCCAGGACAAGGACGACTACCGCCTGGAACTGATGCGGCGCTGTTTCTATTTCAAGGTCAACGAGGCCCTCAGCAAACCCGTCAGCATACGCCACGAGAGTTGGCGCCGGGAGATCATGCGTGAATTCACCGCCGACTGGCAGTGGAGCGACGAAGATCTGGAATTGCTGGACTCGCGCCCCAGCTGGAAGATCAACCAAGTAATGGAGGAGCGCAAGAGCCTGGTCAACACCCTGACCCTCAGCTATCACGCCCTCTCCAAGTTCGCCCGCCAGCACTCACAGCTGGCCGCCATCAGCCAGCAGGACCTGACCATTCTGGGCCGCAAGCTGTACGCCGCCTTCGAACGCAAGGCCGGCAAAATCGATATCGTCAATCGCGGCATCTCTGACAACGTCTGGGAAAGCCAGCTGTCCATCCACCAGGCAGGCCGCGACGACAACAGCAGCTGGATCCTCTACCCAGGTGTGGTCAACAGCACAGGCGCTGGCAAACACCCCCTGAAGCGGGCGCGCACCCTGGTGGAGCTGCTGACCTGGTGCCATCTCAACCAGATCGTCAACGAGCGCACGGCCATCGTCCTCTATACCCGTGACAGCGCCGCGGATGTCAACGAGGTCAAGGCCATCATCAAATGCCTTCAGCAGCTGTTTCCGCAAGGCCGGCTGGGCGCTTCAGACATGGAAGATTTCGTACAATCGGCAAGCCTCAAGAAAGGCGCTCTGTTCGTCAACGTAGGCATGAGGCCCATGGCCATGGGGGTGCGGGAAGGCAAGTTCCTCACCAGCAACAAGGTCGATGCCTTCAGCTTCGGCGGCATCTGCCAGAACCTGGTGCTATCCCTGGATCAGGTCACCGTGACCAGCTGGCAGGAGGTGCTCACGCAACGCTACGAAGGAGAACAGGGCATCTTCGAGTGCCTGCAGGCCTATCTGCGCTGGGCACCGCCAGCTGCCGGCACGCCCCCGCCGCCGCTGCACATCCACTGCTACTCGCAGGGACGGGGCGCCACCATCACGCGCCGCGTGGAAGAACTGTTCCAGGACATCATCCACTGCTTCTACCACGGCGACCATGGCCGTCACGCCCGCTACGTACTGATGATCGAGCACAAGTACTATGTGCTTGCCTTGCAGGACGATACGCTGCACTACCGGGTGGCCAACTCCTATCAGGAACTCATGCAGCTGCTGACCGCACCCCAGCCCCACTACAGCCCGGTGGTCATCGATCGTTATGCCACGGCCAACAATCTTCTGTCGCTCATCTGCAGCCACGACAAGGCGGGCATCATCCAGTTCTACTTTTATAAAGACGGCACCAATATCGATATCTACATCGTGGACGAACGGGGCTCATTGTTCCATCAGCGCATGTCCCAGGCCAATCTGGAGCTGACCATCAATCAATACACCCGCTTTCTGAATGCCATCACGCACCGCCAGCATCTCCACGATCCTGCCGCCGGTGACAGCGCACCGCCGGCCATCGAATTCTATCAGGTGGTGAAAGGCTCCAGCGGCAAATGGCATCTGGCAGAACAGCAAGTGGCCACTGACAGCTCGCAGCGCTATTTCAACGTCCAGGTCATCGGCAGTGAAAACAAGGGGGCACGGCCCTCTTACACGATCTTCTGCGATGAAACGGAATTTTCTTCCCTGGAATACGGGGAGCAGCTGTTCCAGACTGCGGCCCACCATGTCCTGACCCAGCGCAAGAGCGGGCAATGCTATCCCATCTATATCACCGATGTGGACCTGTCACCCAGGATGCTGGGCATGGAGAGCCGCGACCAGTTGCAGACGGTGCTGTTTCTCAACTACAAACGCCACATCGAGGACAAGCTCAACAGCGCTCTCATCAGATTGGTGGAGGACTATCGCGCCCAAGCCTCTTGAGCATGGCGGCCGCGCAGGGAGCGCCGGATCAGGACAAGGGGGCTGCGCGGGCCATGCCCACTGGCTTCATGTGGCGGCTCAACTCCCGGGCGCTGCTGGCATCCACCAGTTCCGGCCTGAAGAACACGCCGCGGAACTCCCCATCCACCACCTGGAACACGAGGTAATAGGTCTCCCCGGGCAAGAACCTGAACTGGCGGGAACGGCTCATTTCCTTCATACGGTTCTGCGGCCCCCAGGCGGTCAGATTGGTGACAGTGATCCAGACATTGCCTGGCACCATGGGTAGCAGGGTATATTCCCCCTTGGCGATGCTCATGAGAGGAAAACGGTCCGCCTCCACTTTGAGGCGATTGTCGGCCGGCCCCATGAAGCGCTCGGTGCGGGGTCGGATGAAATACACCATGGCCACCTGGCTGGCAGCGGCCTCCTTCTTGACCAAGGGGTGTTTGTCATTGATGCGGCTGCTGCTGCAGGCGGCAAGCACTGCGGCCAGCACCGTCACCAGGAGTGCCCTCCCCATTGCGCCCACCTTGCTCATGTCACCCTGCCGCTGTGTCATCACAGTGCAACTCTAGAATGAATTCCCGGTCACAGCAAGGATTTCCCCCCATCTCCAGGCCGGGCCGCCAAGGCGTGGGGAATTTCCCCCCTTCCGCCCATAAATCCAGCCCTGCCTCTTGCCACAACTGCCTGGGTTTGCTCCAATAACGGACTTGTCCGTGAAATGGGGCCATGACCCCTCACATCAGGTGAATGATCGAGATCCCGAGACACCCACAGGAAGTGGAAGCGCCGCCTGCCGCGCAGACAAGCTGCCGCGGCGCCTGCGCAGCAACCGGACACAGATTTCAATTCATTGAATAATAAGTAAATTTGAAATATTAGAGGAGGATTCACATGTCCGCAAAGCATCCCATCATTGCGGTGACCGGTTCATCGGGCGCTGGCACGACTACAGTAAAGAACGCCTTTGAGCATCTGTTCCACCGCGAGGGCATCAAGGCCATCATCGTGGAAGGCGATGCCTTTCACAAATATGACCGCCAGGAAATGAAAAAGGCCGTCGCCGAGGCCCAGGCCAGGGGCATGACCCTCAGCCACTTCGGGCCGGAGGCCAACCTCTTCGACAAGCTGGAGGAATTGTTCAGGAGCTACAGCGAGACAGGCAGCGGCATGACACGCAAATACCTCCACAATGAAGAAGAGGCCGAACCCTACAAGCAGGAACCGGGCACTTTCACGCCCTGGGAACCCCTGGAGCCGGGATCAGACCTGCTCTTCTATGAAGGCCTGCATGGCGGCGTGGTCACAGAAGACGTGGACGTGGCCCGTTTCGTGGACCTGTTGATCGGTGTGGTGCCCATCGTCAACCTGGAATGGATCCAGAAAATCCACCGCGATACCGCCCAACGCGGCTATTCCGCCGAGGCGGTGACCGACACCATCCTGCGACGCATGCCGGATTACGTCAATACCATCACCCCACAGTTCTCACGCACCGACATCAACTTCCAGCGGGTGCCGGTGGTGGACACCTCCAACCCCTTCATCGCCCGGGACATTCCCACGCCGGACGAAAGCTTCATCATCATCCGCTTCCGCTATCCGGAACGCCACGATTTCCCCTACCTGCTGTCCATGCTCAAGGACTCCTGGATGTCCCGGCCCAACACCCTGGTGATACCGGGCGGCAAGATGGGCCTGGCCATGGAGATCATCCTCCATCCCATCATCCATGAAATGATGGAGAACAAGCGGCTGTAGACTGCGGACTGCAGGATTGTGGGCTCTGGGATCTGCCGGCGGCTAGCCGGTGATCCCTGGCCTGCACACTTAGGATGGTGATGAGTAATGCGTAATGCGTAATGGTGATACTACCACCCTGCTCCTCTCATCACTCATCACGCATTACTCATCACCATATCCTAGGAGTCTGTCGGGTTTAGGATGAATCTACTGCGGAAAAGCCATTTTGGCCCATTTCCCCGATCATTTTCGTTAAATATGCGCAATATTCGCCTCAAATGATCGAAAAAATGGACTCAAAATGGCTTTCCCTCGCTACGACCACCTAAACCCGACAGACTCCTAGAGGCGCTGCACTTTACCTCGCACTGCTTT
>CAYRLE010000022.1:0-32201 GCA_964425105.1 uncultured Gammaproteobacteria bacterium
GTGCGCTCCGACGATTGATACCGGTATGGGAAACGCTGTTGCTGTTGCTTCTCACTCCAGACCTAGAAGTACGGTGCCCCCTAAAACGGAATGACCGTCTCCGCACCCCGGTCCTCACTGCAACCTGGAGTTTCCCGTCCCCGACATTCTGCTGGGCAGGGTAGACTGCATCCGTTGCGACCAAGGGCAGCATCTCCACGGCACCCAGCGTATCCACTTTCGCCTGTGCCGCGAAGGAAACACCCGTCAACAAGGCCGACAGGACTAGTCCTGCACCCAGTTTTTGCCTCATGCTCATTGTATACCTCCTTTAAAGGATAAGTCTTACTCAAAATTTGAAAAAAGCGATCAACGAATATCTATATATATGGTCGTTTGTCTTCATAAGAATCAGTGGTGGCATTTTTCCACAAGCGCAACACCCCTTCCTGCAAACTATCCACATGCAAGGCGGCCCAGCCAAAGATGTGAACAAGAAAATATTCTTATGAAGACGCTGGTCCTGGTTGCTATTGCTCATTCAGCCAAGACCTTTCAAAACCTAATCTTTCCTTCTACTTAATCATTCCCTCTCTGCCGTAGGACGGCAACCCGCAACATAATGTTCCCTTTTTTTCTTGCCCCTTCACCACCCTGCCAGGCAGGTAGAATCAGGCAGCACATTATTAACGACACTTCCTTAACACATTCTTAATGTGAGAAAAATCTGAGCAGCCCTAAGCCTGTCATTGCCAGCCCTCCGCGAGGGGGTTAACATCGCTTCATGCAGAGGCAATACGAAGTCATCGTGATAGGCAGCGGCCCCGGCGGCGAGGGGGCGGCGATGAAACTGGCCAAGGAGGGGAAACGGGTGGCCGTCGTGGAGGAGGCGCCGGCAGTGGGCGGCAACTGCACACACCGGGCGACCATCCCCAGCAAGGCACTGCGCCAGGCGGTGCAGCAGCTGGTGGAGTGCAACATCTCCCGCAACGTTCCTTTCCCGGAACTGCTGAACTCGGCACGCTCCGTCATTCAACGACAGGTCACTATGCGCCAGGGCTTCTACGACCGCAATCGCGTGGACGTCATTCACGGCCGCGCCTTCTTCTTGGACGAGCACACCATCGAGGTCGCAGCGGCCAACGATGGCAAGGAGCGCTTCTGTGCACAGGCGTTCATCATCGCCAGCGGCTCGCGCCCTTATCATCCACCGGACATCGACTTCAGCCATCCCCGCATCCTGGATAGCGACAAGATATTGGCGCTCCAGGACAATCCCCGAGCCATCACCATTTATGGTGCCGGCGTCATTGGTTGCGAGTACGCCTCCATCTTTCGCAGCCTGGGCATCAAGGTGAACCTGATCAATACCCGCAGCCAACTGCTTTCCTTTCTCGATGATGAGATTATCGATGCCCTCAGCTACCACCTGCGCGAGCAGGGGGTGATCATCCGCCACAACGAGGAATACCAGAGGGTGGAGGCCCGCGACGACGAGGTCGTACTCCAGCTGAAATCCAACAAACAGATCGTCAGTGATTATCTGCTCTGGGCCCAAGGCAGGCGCGGCAATTCGGACGGCATGGGACTGGAGAAGATCGGCATCCAGATCGACAGCCGGGGCGCCATCGTTGTCAACGAGAACTATCAGTCCAACCACCCCCATATCTATGCCGTGGGTGACGTCGTGGGGCGCCCCAACCTGGCCAGCGCGGCCTATGACCAGGGGCGTTTTGCCGCCACTCATCTGGTCCATGGCACCTGCGAATACCGCCTGGTGGAAAACATCCCCACCGGCATCTACACGCTGCCGGAAATCAGTTCCATCGGCCAGACCGAACGGGAACTGACTGCGGAAAAAGTTCCTTATGAAATGGGCCACTCCCTGTTCCGCCAGCTGGCCCGGGCCCAGATTGCAGGCAGAACCACCGGCATGCTGAAGATTCTCTTTCACCGCGAGACACTGGAGATCCTGGGCATCCACTGCTTCGGCACCCAGGCATCAGAAATCATTCATATCGGCCAGGCTGTCATGGCCCAGACGGGGGCGGCCAATTCCCTGATGTATTTCATCAACACTACCTTCAATTACCCTACCATGGCAGAAGCCTATCGGGTCGCCGCGCTGAATGGCCTGAACCGGATCCATCAAGCCTGACAGGCAGTATCCGGGGCTTGGCGCCTTGTGACCCGGTGCTGCGCACCATTCCGGTGCGACAAAAGCGAGGCAGCCAAAATACCCACTTTATGGCACAATGTGCGTTCTGGGAGGGGGAGATCGGATGCCTGCAAAGCGTCGGCGACAGACCGGCCGCGACAAGAGCAACCAGCATCGCTTTATCTCATGTTACCCCTGATATTGGCCCTGTTGATCCAGGGCCTGGAGTTTTCCGTGTCAGTAAATAAGAACAAGGAGGAGATATGCGTTTCCTGAAGACAAGCCTTACCACCATGACCATCCTGCCGCTGGCCTTTTCAGCCAGCCTGACCCTGGCCACAGAGGTGACCGGCAGTTCGCAACGCCTGGAAATCCTTGGCATCCTGCCGGCAACTCCTGCAGCGGAAGAGCCCGTGGAAAAGGGTGCGGAAGCCCCCAAGGCCGAGCCCACTCAAGAGGCCCCGGCCCAAGAGGAAGCAACCCCGGCAATGGTCAGCGACCATCACGGGATGGAGCAGAACAAAATGGAAAGCATGAAGAAGGCCATGCACGCGAAGCCGGAGGCAGGCCATCATGAGGTACAGGCCGAGGCGCCCCATCATGCCAAGGCGGAGAAAGTGCATCACGGCGCCATTCACTGGGGTTATGAAGGCCATGGCGCACCTCACTACTGGGGTGATCTGAAAGCAGAGTTCGCCACCTGCAAGTCGGGGCGCAGCCAGTCCCCCATCGACATCTCGGCAACGGTGGTTACCGAGCTTCCCGCCATTCAGGTCAACTACAGCGACACGCCGCTGAATATCGTCAACAACGGCCACGCCATCCAGGCCAACTATCAGTCCGGCAGCTTTATCAGCGTCGGTGGCAAGCGCTTCAATTTGCTGCAGTTTCACTTCCACAGCCCGAGCGAGCACACCATCGGCGGCAAGGCCTACCCCATGGTCGCCCATCTGGTGCACAAAGCGGACGATGGCCAGTTGGGGGTCATCGGAGTGATGATCAAGGAGGGACACGCCAACCCCCTTATCGAGCAACTCTGGGCCCACCTCCCCGAGACAGCAGGCACCTCCGTCACCCTGGAAGGGGAAAGCATCAACGTCAGTGATCTGCTGCCCCGGGACCGCGCCTATTTCAACTACTCGGGCTCGCTCACGACGCCGCCCTGCACGGAAGGCGTCCACTGGATGGTACTGGCCGCCCCGGTGGAAGCATCGGCAGAACAGATTGCCCGTTTCCGGGCGCTTTACTCCAACGATGCCCGCCCCGTACAGCCGGTCAATGGCCGCACCATTCGCCTCAGCAACTGAGGCATCCTGCTGCAGGCATTAAGCAAAGGGCGGATCTCATGATCCGCCCTTTTTCATTTCGCCCCCTCCCCATACAGGCTGAGCGCCGCCCTCCCCATTTATCCTGATTCTCTGACGAATTCGTCATAGCGGGCGAAGCTCGGACTTGATCCGGAAGTTCACTGGATTCCGACTAAGCGCGGAGTGGCAAAAGACGAATTTTCTGAAGCTGCCCTAAACAAGCTGGGCGTTTGACCGATGAATAGGCTGTGATTCCTTAAAACCCTGGACCCCTCCGGACATCGTGAGCACGGCAAGCGACAGACTTCACAAATCCCTGGCACCCCGGCTGATGCCGGACCCGCAGCATCCTGCCAGCAGCGACGGTGTATCCCCCCAGGCCTGGCGGCAACTGTGCTACCTCAATTATTACCGTCTGCTGCTGGCGGCCTTGTTCTTCTTTCTCGTCGCCAGCGGCAACCCTCCCAGCCCCCTGGGGGCCCAGCACCCAGAACTGTTTTACGGCGTGGATGTCGCCTATCTTATTGTCAGCCTGCTGTCGCTGCTGACCATCCGCTGGCGTCTGCTGCCCTTCAATACCCAGGTCTATCTCCATGTCATGATGGACATTACCGCCATCACCCTCCTGATGTATGCCAGTGGCAGCGTCAGAAGCGGTCTCGGCATGCTGCTGGTGGTGGCCATTGCAGGCGGCAGTCTGCTCATGGAGGGGCGCACCGCCAGGCTGTTTGCAGCCATCGCCACCCTGGCGGTCTTGACGGAGCAGCTCTACAACAAGCTGGAAGGCGGCCTGCCCACCACCAGCTACACCCAGGCCGGTCTCCTGGGCGCCAGTTTCTTCGCCACCGCCATTCTCGCCCATGTCCTCGCCAAGCGCCTGCGGGAAAGCGAGGCCTTGGCGGAACGGCGCGGTGTCGATCTGGCCAATATGGCGCAACTCACCGAATACATCATCCAGCGCATGCAGACCGGCATCATCGTAGTGGATGGCCATGGCCGAATCCGCCTCGTCAATCACTCAGCGAACAGCCTGCTGGCCACGCCCCTGCTGAGAGAAGGCGATTCCATCGCCGCCCTCGCCCCTGAACTGGAACAGCAGCTGCACAGCTGGCAACGGGATCCAGGCGTGGAACCGCGGATCTTTCAACCCAGCGCCACAGCGGCAGAAATCATCCCCCGCTTTGCCCGCCTGGGCAGTGGGCCGGATTCCGGCACCCTGATCTTTCTCGAAGACACCGCCGCCATGGCCCAGCAGGCCCAGCAGATGAAACTGGCATCCCTGGGACGGCTTACCGCCAGCATTGCCCACGAAGTGCGCAACCCCCTGGGCGCCATCAGCCATGCTGGCCAGCTGCTGGCGGAATCCCCTCACCTGGACGGCAGCGACCTGCGCCTCACCGAGATCATCAAGGAACACTCTCAGCGGGTGAACACCATCATTGAAAACATCATGCAACTCAGCCGCCGGGACCGCAGCCATCCCGAAGAACTGCTGCTGCTGCCCTGGCTGGAACAGTTCTGCATGGAATTCTGCCTCAGCGAACAGATCGATCCCCGTTGCATCGCCCTGGAAATCAGGCCAGCCGAGACCCGGGTCCGCATCGACAGCAGCCAGTTCCGGCAGATTCTTTGGAACCTCTGCCACAACGGCATTCACCACGGCGGCGCCAAGGACGCGCCACAACTGATACTGCGTGGTGGCCAGGGGCCTGACTCCAGCAGCCCTTATCTGGATGTAATGGACAATGGCCCCGGCATTCCCCCCCAGGTTGTGGAGCACATCTTCGAACCCTTTTTCACCACCGCCGCCAAAGGGACCGGGCTCGGGCTCTATATCGCCCGGGAACTGTGCGAGAGCAATCAGGCCCGCCTCTACTGCCTGAGCAGCGGTGATGGCGGGTGCTTCCGCATTACCTTTGCCGACCCCCGCAGGAGACAGGTAGCCTGACCATGAACAGACCCCTTGCCCTCGTCGTCGATGATGAACCCGATATCCGCGAGCTGCTGGAACTGACCCTCGCACGCATGGACATCGATACCCAGGCCGCCGCCAATATCAGTGAAGCCCGGGCCCTGCTCGACCGCCATCGTTTCGACCTCTGCCTCACCGACATGAAGCTGCCGGACGGCAATGGCATCGAACTGGTGGAGCATATCCAGCACAAGCACAGCCGGCTGCCCACGGCGGTGCTCACCGCCCACGGCAACATGGAATCGGCCGTGCAGGCCCTCAAGGCGGGCGCCTTCGATTTCGTCTCCAAGCCGCTGGACCTGCAGATGCTGCGCAGCCTGGTGACCACCGCCCTCAAACTGAACCGGCAACGCCAGAGTGGCGGCAAATCCAGCCTGCAGCTGCTGGGACACTCCAGCGCCATGGAAAACACGCGCCGCAGAATCGCCAAGCTGGCACGCAGTCAGGCACCGATCTACATCAGCGGCGAATCGGGCACTGGCAAGGAACTGGCGGCACGCCTCATTCATGAACAGGGCCCGCGCAGCGACAAACCCTTCATCCCGGTAAACTGCGGCGCCATCCCTGAAGACCTCATGGAAAGCGAATTCTTCGGCCACCGCAAGGGCAGTTTCACCGGTGCCGTCGCCAACAAGGCAGGCCTGTTTCAGGCCGCCCACGGCGGCACCCTGTTCCTGGACGAAGTGGCCGACCTGCCGCTGCACATGCAGGTCAAACTGCTGCGTGCCATCCAGGAAAAGGCCGTCCGTCCCCTCGGCGAGCAACAGGAGACCGCCGTGGACGTGCGCATTCTCAGCGCCACCCACAAGGATCTCGCCGCCCTGGTGGAAACGGGCAGCTTCCGCCAGGACCTCTTCTACCGCATCAACGTCATCGAACTGCACATCCCCAGCTTGCGCGAACGGCGCGAGGACATCCCCCTGTTGGTGGAACATATCCTGGCGCGGCTCGCCACACAAAATGACCTCCAGTGCCCTGCAGTCGATCCGGAGGCGCTGGCAGCCCTGCAAGGTTATCCCTTCCCCGGCAATATCCGCGAACTGGAAAACATCCTGGAACGCGCCATCACCCTGTGTGAAGACCGGGTCATCCGCCAGGAAGATCTGCAACTGCGCCACTGCGAGCAAAGCGCAACGCGGGGCACCAGTAGCAGCGCCATTGCACTGGAACCCTATCTGGGCAATGTGGAAAAGGAAACCATCGTCAAGGCGCTGGAAAAGTCCCGCCACAATAAGACCGCTGCGGCCAGACTGCTGGGTATCACCTTCGGTGCCCTGCGCTATCGCATGAAGAAACTGGGGCTGGACTGAGGGCCGAGGAGATTAAGCCGGTGTCATCCCCCTTTTATCTTGTATCTCTGCTGTGAAGTTGCTGCGCAATTTCAGCAGATGTTGCTGAAATTGCGCAACTGCCATGACAACAAGTGCCACACCAAGCGCGCCCCAGAAACTGACAATCCCGAAAAACTGTGCCAAAGTACTCATTTCACGGGTCTTTTCATCCCGACATGGAAGTCGCCTGGCCACAGGCTAAAGTTGGCACGCGAACTGCAGATAATTAATTACGGCAAACGGGTTCCGTCACTGAGCGGAATCGAACGAGGCCTCATAGATTAGCAGACTTTCAACAACCAACACCCTAGGAGAGTGGCAATGAAGAAGACACAGCAAGGTTTTACCCTCATCGAATTGATGATCGTGGTGGCTATCATCGGCATCCTGGCCGCCGTGGCCATCCCTGCCTATCAGGATTACACCACACGCGCCAAGGTTTCCGAGATCATGGGCCTGGCCGCCAAGGACAAGGCATCCATCTCTGAGTACTACATCTCGCAGGGCAGCATCCCCACGGCATCCCAGGCTGGCATCAGCACCGATGCGGGCCAGAGCCAGTATGTCTCTGCAATCACTTATACACCGGCTAGTGGCACTATCGCCTATACCGTGACGGGTCTTGGCCCCAGCGATGCAACCGGCAATGTCACGTTCACGCCGACCTTCAGCTCGACCACAGGCGTAAGCTGGAGCTGCACCGCCTCCACGCTGCCGGACAAGTACCTGCCGGCCAACTGCCGCGGCTAAGTAAGTCGCAGTAAAAAGCACCAAGCCCCCTGCAGCAATGCAGGGGGCTTTTTTATTGCGCGTCAAGTCCCAGTCTCGCAAAAACCACGCTAAATTCCTGGCCCACGCCGCCGATATGTACAGTGACTATAGCGATAACCCGTTGAGAGCACTGTCACCATGAGCATGCCGGCCACCAATGCAAGCATTCACCTCAACGGACTGGCCAGGCGGCTGGTCCAGGACGGCCATTTGGATGAGTCCAGTGCCCTGGCCGCCTATGAGAAGGCAGCGGAGGAAAACACACCCCTGGTCCGATATCTGGTAGAGCAGCAGTTGCTGGACAGCCTTACCATCGCCACCGCCGCCTCCCGGGAATTCGGCATCCCCCTGTTCGACATCGACGCCATGGACCTGGAGCAGTGTGCCTTCAGGCTGGTGGATGACAAGCTGATCCAGAAACACCATGCGCTGCCCCTCTACAAACGGGGCAACCGCCTGTTCGTGGCCGTCTCCGACCCCACCAACCTGCAGGCCCTGGACGAGATCAAATTCAATGTCGGCACCAACGCCGAACCCATCCTGGTGGAAGACGACAAGCTGGTCAGAATCATCGACCGGCTCATGGAAGAGAGCGACACCACCCTGGAGGGCCTGGAGGATGCCGATCTCGATGACCTGGATATCTCCAGCGGCGAGGAAGACGGCGGTGCCGGCAGCGACAACGACATGGAGGTGGACGACACCCCCATTGTGCGCTTCGTCAACAAGGTGCTGCTGGATGCCATCAACAAGGGCGCCTCCGATCTGCACTTCGAACCCTATGAAAAGAGCTTCCGGGTACGCTTGCGCATGGACGGCATTCTCAAGGAAGTGGCCTCGCCGCCACCGGCCCTGGCTACCAAGATTGCCGCCCGCCTCAAGGTCATGTCGCAGTTGGACATCTCCGAACGCCGTGTTCCCCAGGATGGGCGCATGAAGATGAGGCTGTCCAAGAACCGCGCCATCGACTTCCGTGTCAGCACCTGCCCTACTCTGTTCGGGGAAAAGATCGTGATGCGTATCCTCGATCCCTCCAGCGCCAAACTGGGCATCGAGGCCCTGGGCTACGAGGAGGAACAGAAACAGCTCTATATGGACGCCCTGCACAAGCCCTACGGCATGATCCTGGTGACGGGCCCTACCGGTAGCGGCAAAACCGTGTCGCTCTATACCGGCCTCAACATCCTCAATACCGAAGACCGCAATATCTCCACCGCCGAAGACCCGGCGGAAATCAACCTGCCAGGCGTCAATCAGGTCAACGTCAACCCCAAGGCCGGCCTGACCTTCGCCAAGGCACTGAAGTCCTTCCTTCGCCAGGACCCGGACATTATCATGGTGGGTGAGATTCGCGACAAGGAAACGGGAGACATCGCCATCAAGGCGGCTCAGACCGGCCACATGGTATTATCGACCCTGCATACCAATGATGCACCCCAGACCCTGACCCGCCTGGTGAACATGGGTATCGCGCCCTTCAACATCGCCTCCGCGGTCACCCTGGTGATCGCCCAGCGCCTGGGACGGCGCCTCTGCAATCACTGCAAGGAAGCGGTGGATATCCCACCCGAGGCACTCATCAAGGAAGGTTTCAAGGAGGAGGACATCGGGGACATCACCATCTACCGCGCAGTAGGCTGCGACCAGTGCAACGACGGCTACAAGGGGCGGGTGGGCATCTATCAGGTCATGCCCATTTCCGATGAGATGGGCAGAATCATCATGGCGGGCGGCAATGCCATCGAACTGGCCGATCAGGCAAAGCGGGAAGCCATTCCCGACCTGCATGAATCGGGCCTGAAGAAGGTAAAGCAAGGCATTCTCAGCCTGGAAGAACTTAACCGAGTCATCACAGAGTAGAACCATGGCAAGCAAAGCAGAAAAACACGCAATCTTCATTTGGGAAGGCACCGACCGGCGGGGCAACAAGATCCGCGGCGAAACCCAGAGCGCCAGCCTCTCCCTGGCCAAGGCCGAGCTGCGGCGCAAGGGCATCAACCCCAGAAAGGTCAAGAAAAAAGCGACGCCCCTGTTCGGCAAGAAAAAGAAAAAAATCACCCCCACCGACATCGCCATCTTCAGCCGCCAGATCGCCACCATGATGTCCTCCGGCGTGCCCCTGGTGCAGTCCTTCGAGATCATCGGCCGCGGCCATGAGAATCCTGCCATGCAGGAGTTGATCCTCACTATCAAGGCCGATGTGGAAGCCGGCAATACCCTGGCGGACGCCCTGGGCCGGCACCCCTATCATTTCGACGAACTCTACTGCAATCTGGTAAATGCCGGAGAACAGGCCGGTATCCTGGAAACCCTGCTGGACAAGATCGCCACCTACAAGGAAAAGACTGAGAACATCAAGAGCAAGATCAAGAAGGCCATGTTCTATCCCATTGCGGTGATCGTGGTGTCCTTCATCGTCACCGCCATCCTGCTGATCTTCGTGATCCCCCAGTTTCAGGAGATGTTCCAGGGCTTCGGCGCTGACCTGCCGGCCATGACACTTTTCGTGGTCGGCCTGTCCGTGTTCTTCCAGCAGTGGTGGTGGGCCATTTTTGGCGCCATCGGTATCGCTGTCTACAGCTTCATCGAGGGCAAGCGGCGCTCTACGAAATTCAAGCATTTCCTGGACCGGGTCGCGCTCAAGGCCCCGATCTTTGGCAACATTCTCACCAAAGCCGCCATCGCCCGCTTTGCGCGCACCCTCTCCACCATGTTCGCTGCTGGCGTGCCCCTGGTGGAGGCCATGGGCACGGTGGCAGGTGCCGCTGGCAATGTAGTCTACAGCGAGGGCATCCTGCGCATGCGCGACGAGATCGCTACCGGCTCCCCCATCAACCAGTCCATGCGCATGACCAACCTGTTTCCCAACATGGTGGTGCAGATGGTGGCCATCGGCGAGGAGGCCGGCTCCATCGACAGCATGCTGAGCAAGGTGGCCGACTTCTATGAACAGGAGGTGGACGATGCGGTGGATGGGCTGAGCAGCCTGCTGGAACCCATCATCATGGCCTTCCTGGGCGTCGTCATCGGCGGCCTGGTGATCGCCATGTATCTGCCTATCTTCAAGATGGGGCAGGTGGTATAAACACAGACAAAAGAGAACAGGGGGAGACCGCAGGGGTCGAGGCCCGGCTCCTGGCCGCCTCACTCCTCACGCCTCACCGCTTACTTCAACAACAATGGAACTGATCCACTACTTGCAAGGCCATGCTGCTGCCGCCATCGCCGTCGCGGGCACCCTCGGCCTGCTGGTGGGCAGTTTTCTCAATGTGGTGATCCTGCGCGTGCCGCAGATGCTGGAACGCCAGTGGCGCAGCCACTGCGCAGAGTTGCAGGCTGGTGACAACGCAGAGGCAGAGCCGGAAACAGAACCTTTCAATCTCATCACCCCGCCCTCCCATTGCCCCAAGTGCAATCACAGAATCGGCGCCCTGGAAAACATCCCCATCCTCAGCTATCTCATGCTGAAGGGTAAATGCCGCGGCTGCGGCACGACTATCTCCCCACGCTACCCGCTGATCGAGGCGACCAGTGCAGCCCTCTCCATGGCGGTGGCTTGGCACTTCGGTTTCACCTGGGAGGGTGGCGCCGCCCTGTTGCTGACCTGGGCCCTGATCGCCCTCAGCGTCATCGATTTCGACCATCAGTTGCTGCCGGACAACATCACCCTGCCTTTTCTGTGGCTGGGGCTGAGCATCAATCTCTTCGGCCTGTTCTGTGACCTGCAGTCAGCGGTGATCGGCGCCCTTGCCGGCTATCTCAGCCTGTGGAGCATTTACCAGCTATTCAAGTGGATCACCGGCAAAGAGGGGATGGGTTACGGGGATTTCAAGCTGCTGGCCATGCTGGGCGCCTGGCTGGGATGGCAGTACCTCCTGCCCATCATCCTGCTCTCTTCGGTAGTGGGCGCCGTGACCGGACTCGCCCTCATCGCCCTGCGCGGCCGGGACAAGAACATCCCCATCCCCTTCGGCCCCTATCTGGCCGTCGCCGGCTGGATCGTGCTGCTCTGGGGTGAGCAGATCACCGGTGCCTATTTGACATGGATGGGGATCAGGCCCTAATAATGGCAGGGTGACCACCCCAGCCATTTCCAAGTTCACTGCGCCATGCTGCTGATCGGCCTCACCGGCGGCATCGGCAGCGGCAAGAGCACAGTCGCCGCCATCTTCCGGGAACTGGGCGTGCCCGTCATCGATGCCGACGAAATCGGCCATGAACTGACCCGCCCCGGCACGGCGACCACCGCCGAGATCCTGCGCCTTTTCGGCCCTGCCATCCAGGATCGTCAGGGCGGCCTCGACCGTGCTCGCCTGCGTCGCCTGGTATTCTCCGATCCCGAAAAACGCCGCCAACTGGAAGCCCTGCTCCACCCCCCCATCCTTTCCGAGATGCTGCGCCGCGCCGCTGACCTCGATGCTCCCTATTGCATTCTCAGCATTCCCCTGTTGCTGGAAAGCGGCCAGCAGGCCGTAGTGGACCGGGTGCTGGTGGTGGATGCGCCTGAGATATTGCAGAAACAGCGCACCATGCAGCGGGACGGCATGAGCAGCATAGAAGTAGAGGCCATTCTCAGCGCCCAATGCCCCCGCCAACAGCGCCTCGCCGCCGCCGACGACGTGATCGTCAATGACGGCAACCTGGACGACTTGCGTAAACAGGTGGAGGCGCTGCACCGCAAATATCTGGCGCTGGCGGGGGGATGAAATCGCGGAATTTGCTATCAGCCCACGGGTAATGGACAATGTCCCGATTCTGGAGGGACTGAACGATCGCTATGGCGACCATCGTATACGAACAACCGCTGAATGAACGTATCCGCACCTTTCTGCGGCTCGAATTTCTCTTCGCACAAGCGGATCACAACCTGCACGGCGTCTCCCCCTGGGACAGCCGCGCCACCCTCGCCTGCCTCATCGACATCCTCAATATCTTTGGCCGCAGCGACCTCAAGACCGAGGTCATCAAGGAACTGGAGCGCCAGGCAACAAATCTTGCCCCGCTGGAGAAACTGCCTGGGGTGGACAAGGCCAAGCTCAACGAAACGCTGGACAACATGGAGTTGCTCATCGACAAGCTCTATGTCACCCAGGGCCAGATCGGGCAACTGCTGAAGGACAATGAATTTCTCTGCAGCGTCAAACAGCGCAGCAGCATTCCCGGCGGCACTTGCGATTTCGACCTGCCGGGTTATCACTACTGGCTGCAGCAGCCCCTGGAGCGGCGCCTGGCGGACCTGGAGAACTGGCTGGGGGAATTCGCCACCATCCGCACCGCCCTGCAACTGATCCTGCGCCAGGTCAGGGAGAGCGCGCCGGCCAAGGCTACGGTGGCATCCGGCGGCTTCTACCAGCAATCCCTGGACACCAATGCCCCCTACCAGCTGATCCGCGCCATTCTCCCGGCACAGGCCAGCTGCTTCGCCGAGATCAGTGGCGGCAAGCACCGTTTCACCATTCGCTTCATGGAACTGAAGATGGCGGAGCGGCCGGTCCAGACCAGCCACGACGTGGAATTCCAGCTGGCCTGCTGCGCGCTATGAGCAAGCATACCGAAATCAAATGCCCCATCTGTGCCAAGACCGTGGTCTGGAACGAGCAGGCACCCTGGCGCCCCTTCTGCTCGCAACGTTGCCGGCTCATCGACCTGGGCCAGTGGGCCAGCGAGGACTACCGCATCCCCGGCCGCCCCGCCGCCCCGGATGAGTTCCAGCAGGAACCTCAGGACGGCTGATTCCAGAAGGCCCTGATGGCGGCGACCCCTTGGGCGCCCGCTTCCCAGGCGCGGGGCAGATCTGCGCCACTCAGGCCGCCCAGGGCATAGACCGGCAGTACCGCCGCCTCCGTGAGAAGCCCAAAGCGTTTCCAGCCCAGGGACTCCCTCCCCGGGTGACTGGCGGTGGCAGCCAGCGGCGACAGCACGGCGAAATCCAGACCCAGTTCCCCGGCCCGCGCCAGCTGCACCTCATCATGACAAGAGGCCGCCACCCACTGCCCCGCAGGTAAAGGCCGCTCCTGCAGGGCCATGAGGCGGCGGCTGGTGAGATGCACCCCCGCTGCCCCCAGTTCCTGCGCCAGTTCTGGCTCGCAGTTGAGCAGCAGCCGCGCCCCCCGCCGGGCGCATAGTGCCATGGCGCGCCGCGCCAGTTCCGCGAAAGCGGCCGCCGTGTAGTGGGGCACCCGCAGCTGGATCAGGGGATACTCCGCCGCCAGTTGCGCCAGGCGCGCCAGCAGCTGCTGTTCATCTAAGAAGGGGGGCGTAATGAGATAGCGTGCCGGCAACTGCACCGCCCTGACGATGGGCAGATTGGCCGCCGGGAATTCCAGCCTGGAAAGACCTGCCGGCACCACCCAGCGCAACGCCTGTCCCTCACGGCCGCGGGCCGCGCCCTCATGGCCCGTGACCCGCCACACGTCCAGCAGCACCGCCTGCCCGGGATAATCGTGGCACACCCGGATCAACGGCCGGGCGCCGCACACCCTGACGTCCAGTTCTTCCAGAATCTCCCGCCGCAGCGCCTGCTGCACCGTCTCCCCGCTCTCCACCTTGCCGCCGGGAAACTCCCACAGCCCGCCCTGATGAACATGATCGGGACGGCGGGCCACCAGGATACGGCCCTCAGCATCGCTGATGACCGCGACGGCGACATGGAGCCGTTCGCTATTCCCGGAAGTACGCATAGGCATCCCCCTCTTTTTCAAAGGGGGAGGATTTGAGTGAGGTGCCTTTGGGAAAAGGGGAGGCACATGAAGCAACCGGGCAGCTGATGCAGCAACTCGAAACTACGCAAATATCATTTTCTTCAGACGTAATAATCCACGTAGCGGGAGGCACCGCCAGAGCGGGGCTCGATGCTGTTGGCCAGGTAGGCGGCGATGCCGAGTGTGGCATGGAGCCCGCTTCCACCAGCGCCTGCCTGACCAAAACGGACACGTGAGAAAGGATCATTGTAAGCGGCGGAGCCGTTGGGCTTGTCCACCACTTCACCCTCAATGACGCGTTCCACCGGCACGCCGCGCACGCCGGATGCAGCCGCGTCCTGTGCAGCACCCGCACTTTGCCGGGGGCCCGCTGCGGGACGAACACCCCGCGGCACCGGTAAATGGTTGTTGATGGCAGCGATGCTCATGGCCTTGCTCGGACGCAGCAGTTCTCAGAAGTAGAACTCCAGCCCGATATGTCCCCCGCTGTCGATGGTGTCATCGGAATTCCTGCCCGAGGCGTCCAGATCCATCTTGCGGTACCCCACATAGATCTGCGCCTGCTGCAGCACCTCATAGCCGATGCGCACACCATAATTGATGAAATTGTCCCCGTCTATAAAGGTGACAATCTTGGGCGAGTAATCAATATAGACGCCCAGCTTCAGCCTGTCCAGCGCCGGGGGGCTGTATCTCAGTAGCCCAGAAATGGTAACCGCCAGAAAATCATTGTCTTTTTCTGTAGTACCCCCGAAAAGCTGGACGCCGACGCCGGCATCCAGGCCGGGTGAACCGCTGCCTGTCTCACCCACCACCATGAGCCCGGCCGTGCCTACATAGTCCTCATCGGTGGTATAGAGCAGGCCCAGGTTCACCTGGGTCTCGCCGAAACGGGTACTGCCGGCCGGGAAGACATTGAGACGGATCTGGGCAGTATCGTTGCTCAGATTCATATCCAGCGACTGCCCCAACGCGCCAAGGCTGAAGGCGGACAAAACGAGCATCAAGAACAGGCGTTGCAGCATCACGGTATCTATCTCCCAGGTCTGAGCCCCTCCACTGCGCGTGGGGGCCGGCGGATCAAGGGGCAGAATCTACCACAGTTAGGCGGCCGGGTTAATAGCCGTGCAGCAGCGCCCGGGCACAGACCCAGACCTCCACCCGCCCGGCCCCCGCCGCTTTCAGGCAACGCACCAGTTCCGCCATGGTATGTCCGGTGGTCAGCACATCGTCGATCACCGTCACATGCTCGAAACCGGGGCGCGGCCTCACCCGGAAGGCCCCGCGGACGTTGCCGCGCCGCGCCGCCATACTCAACTGCGACTGCATGGCCGTCGCCGCCACCCGCTGGCAACAGTGGTAATCCAGGGGAATGCCCAAGCGCCGGGCGATGGGACGCGCCAGCTCCAGGGCCTGATTGTAGCCTCGCTCCCGCAGGCGCCGCCGGTGCAGGGGCACCGGCAGGATGAGGTGCGGCAAGCCGGAAGAAGATGCTACCAGGCGGCTGGCCATCAACTCACCCAGCAAGCGGGCATGGGACAGCCGGCCGTGAAACTTCAAGCCCTGAATCAGGGTGGTCAGGGGTTCGCCATATTGGAAGGCGGCCCAAAGCCGCTCGTAGGGCGGCGGCCGCCGCAGGCAGCGGCCGCAAATCTCGCCGCTCCCCACAGGGGAAGCGCAAAGTGCGCAGGCCCGCCCCAAAAAAGGCAGTTCATCGAGACAGGCGCCGCACAGGCCTTGTCCGGCCCGGCAGGGACAGGCACCACACAGGGTGCAGACGCGGGGCAGCCCCAGTGTCTGCGCATATTTTAAGCACTTGTTTACCCAATCCATGGCAAGAAAGTTGACAGGCGCTGGCCCACCCATCATATTCGGCTTTTTTCCATCCAGCCCGAGGAGAATAGCCCATGAGCGACGCCGTTTACCAGCGCATCCATGAGATCACCACCCGCGTCCTGGACGGCGGCGAAATGAGCACCGAGGAAGGCCGCTGGATGATCCGCCTGCCGGAGGACTATCTCAGCACCCTGATGGCCGGCGCCGACCGCATCCGCCGCCACTTCCGGGGCAGCGCCGTCGAGGTCTGCGCCATCGCCAACGTGCGCTCCGGCAACTGCTCCGAAAATTGCAGCTTTTGCGCCCAGAGCGGCCATTACCGCACCCCGGCGCCGGTCCACGATTATATTCCGGAGCAACAACTGACCGCCCAGGCCGAGCGCGCCCGGCAATGGGGCGCCAGCGATTTCGGGGTGGTCTCCAAGGGCTGGGGGGTACGCTCGGAGAAGGAGCGCCAGCAGCTGCGGCGCTATTTCGGCGCCATGGCGGCGCACAGCGACATCGGCCGCTGTGCCAGCCTCGGCGTACTGGACCGGGACACCGCCCGGGAACTCAAGGACATGGGCCTGGAGAACTATCACCACAACCTGGAGACCGCCGAGAGCTATTTCCACAAGGTGTGCACCACCCACAGCTATCAGGAAAATATCGACACCATCGAGCATGCCCGCGAGGCGGGCCTGCGGGTCTGCGCCGGCGGCATCCTGGGCATGGGGGAAAGCCTCGACCAGCGCGTCGAACTGGCCGATACCCTGCGCCAGTTGGGCGTGGAATCGGTGCCCCTCAATTTCCTCTCCCCCCAGCAGGGCACGCCCTTCGCCGGCCAGCAGCCCATGACGCCCCTGGAGATCCTGCACAACATCGCCCTGTTCCGCTACCTGCTGCCCCGCGCCGAGATCCGCATCGCCGGCGGCCGCCAGTTTCTGCGTGATCTGCAGGCCATGATTTTCATGGCCGGCGCCTCGGGGGTGATGATCGGCGACTATCTCACCACCCAGGGACGTTCGGTGGAGGACGATCTGCAGATGCTGCGCGACCTGGGCGTCACCATCCGCGGCGATACCCAGCAGCGCCGCGCCGCCAGCGAGGCGGCCGCCGCCCTATGAGGCCGCTGGGTGCGGCCCTGGAGCAACAGCGCCAGGCCGGGCTCTACCGCAGCCGCCGCATCCTGGAAAGCCCCCAGGGCCCGGAAATCAGCCTGCAAGGCCGTCGCTGGCTGAGCTTTTGCAGCAACGACTACCTGGGACTGGCCAATGACCCGCGGGTGGTGGCAGCGCTGCAGGAAGGCGCTGCGCGCTACGGCGCCGGCAGCGGCGCCTCCCACCTCATCAGCGGCCACAGTCGCGCCCACCACCGCCTGGAGGAAATGCTGGCGGACTTCACGGGCCGCGAGCGCGCCCTACTCTTCTCCACCGGCTACATGGCCAACCTGGGGGTCATCAGCGCCCTGGTTGGGCGCGGCGACCGCATCCTGGCGGACCGCCTCAATCATGCCTCCCTGGTGGACGGCGCCTTGCTGTCACGGGCCCGCCTGCAGCGCTATCCCCACCTAGACTGCGCCGCCCTGGGCGCCCGCCTGGCGCAGCGCAGGACGGGGGAGTGCCTGGTGGTCACTGACGGGGTCTTCAGCATGGACGGCGACATCGCCCCCCTGCAGACACTGGCCGCAACGGCCCGCGATGGCGATGCCTGGCTCATGGTGGACGACGCCCACGGCCTGGGGGTGTTGGGTGAGGGAGGAGCCGGCAGCGTCGTCAGCCAGGGATTGGGGCAGGCCGAGGTGGCGGTGCTGGTGGGCACCCTGGGCAAGGCCCTGGGCACCGCCGGCGCCTTCGTAGCGGGCAGCGCAGAACTCATCGAATACCTCATCCAGCGCGCCCGCACCTACATCTATACCACCGCCCTGCCGCCCGCCGTGGCCCATGCCAGCTGCATCAGCCTGGAGATTGCGCGCCGCGAGGCATGGCGCCGCGAGCACCTGCAGTCGCTGTGCCGGCGCTTCCTGGCAGGGGCCCGCCAGCTGGGTCTGCCCCTGCCCGAGGCCCTGCTGAATCCAGCACCCGGCGCGCCCTTGAGCCCCATTTTCCCGCTGCTGGTGGGCGGCAGCAGCCGCGCCCTGCAACTCAGTGAAGACCTGGCCCGGGCGGACATTCTGGTCAGCGCCATCCGCCCGCCCACGGTGCCGGCGGGCAGCGCCCGTCTGCGCATCACCCTCAGCGCCGCCCACAACGAGGCCCAGGTGGACCGGCTGCTGGACACCCTGGCTACCCTGTCATGACTGTCCACGCCCCCGCCAACGGCAGCGGCACGCCTCTGCTCATGCTTCACGGCTGGGGCATGCACGGCGGCGTCTGGAACCAAGCCGCCCGCGAGTTGGCAGGGGAAGGCTGTCGCCCCATCCAGGTGGATCTGCCGGGTTACGGCCACAGCGCCCTGCCCGCCGGTGGCTATGGCCTGGCACAGCTGGCCCGGGCCTGCACGCCCCTGCTGGAGACGGACACTGTGGTCATGGGCTGGTCACTGGGCGGCATGGTGGCCCTGGAACTGGCACGGCAGCAGCCGCAACGGGTCCGCGCCCTGATCCTGGTGAGCAGTACACCCCGCTTCACGGCCGGCGCCGATTGGCCCCACGGCGTGTCCCCCGCCGTGCTGGCAGGTTTCGCGCAAGGACTGGAACAACACCAGCGCCGTACCCTGCAGCGCTTCCTGGCCCTGCAGCTACGGGGCTGCGCCGTGGCCCGCCCTCTGCTGCGCCAACTCCAGCAGACCCTCGACGAGGCACCGCTGCCCCGCTGCGAGGCCCTGGCGGGCGGACTGGAGATTCTGCGCCACAGCGATCTGCGCCCCAAGCTGGCAGAAATCCGCTGCCCGGTGCTGATCATTCATGGCGAACAGGACAGCGTGATCCCGGCGGGGGCCGGCCACGTCCTGCTGGCGGCCTTGCCCGATGCCACCCTGCACCTCATCCCCGGTGCCGGCCATGCGCCCTTCCTCTCCCATCACCAACCCTTCTGCGACAGGGTCCGGAGCTTCTGCGATGAACGGCGACAGTGAGCGTAATGCCTACGCGCTAGACAAGCGCCAGGCCCGCGCGGCCTTCCACCGTGCTGCCGCCGGCTATGATGCGGCGGCAGTGCTGCAACGGGAGGTGGGCAGGCGGCTGGCGGAACGCCTGGACTATATCCGCCTCAAGCCGCGCCGCATCCTGGACCTGGGCGCCGGCACGGGATTCATGGGCGAGTGCCTGCGGCAGCGCTATGGACGCGCCTGGCTCCTGTCCCTGGACTTCGCCCCGGCCATGCTGCACCAGGCCCGCAGCCGCCTCGGCCTGGGCCGGCGCCTGCTGCGCCGGGACGGCTTCCTGTGCGCCGATGCCGAACAACTACCCTTGCAGCCACAAAGCTGCGACCTGATCGTCTCCAACCTCACGCTGCAGTGGTGCAACGCACCCGACCACACCTTCGCCGAGTTGCAGCGGGTGCTGCGTCCCGGCGCGCTGTTGATGTTCACCACCTTCGGTCCCGACACCCTGAAGGAATTGCGCCGCAGCTGGCAGGCTGCCGACGGCCATACCCATGTCAACGCCTTCCTCGACATGCACGATATCGGCGATGCCCTGCTGCGGGCCGGCTTCACCGATCCCGTGATGGACGTGGAACACTTCACCCTGACCTATGAAAAGGTGCGCGGACTGATGGATGACCTCAAGGCCCTGGGCGCCCACAACACCACCGCCGGGCGCCCCCGCGGCCTCACCGGGCGGGAACAGTTGCGGCGCATGACCGCCGCCTACGAGGCCTACCGCCGGGACGGCCTGCTGCCGGCCAGCTACGAGATCATCTACGGCCACTGCTGGGTGCCTGTGGAGGAACAGGTCAAGTCCCGCGGCGACACCGTCGCCGTGCCCATCGAGCGCATCCAGGGAAGGCGCCGGCGCCCATGAGCCGCGGCTGGTTCATCACTGGCACCGACACCGGCTGCGGCAAGACCCGGGTCGCCTGTGCCCTGCTGCTTGCCTGCCAGCAGCAGGGACTGCGCACCGTGGCCATGAAGCCCGTGGCCAGCGGCTGCGAGCGCCAGGGGGGACGGCTGGTCAATGACGATGCGCTTGCCCTGCTGGCGGCAGCGGACGGGCCACTGTCCTACGAGGAGGTGAACCCCTACGCCCTGGCCCTGCCGGTCTCACCCCATTTGGCAGCGGCCGAGATGGGGGTCACCATCGACATCGGCACCCTCGCCGCACATTATGCCGCGCTGCGCCAGCGGGCGGATGCGGTGGTGGTGGAGGGCGTCGGTGGCTGGCGCGCCCCCCTGACGGAGCAGCACACCGTTGCCGACCTGGCCCTGGGCCTGGAACTGCCGGTCATCCTGGTGGTGGGCATCACGCTGGGCTGCCTCAACCACGCCCTGTTGAGCGCCTCGGCCATCGCCGGGGACGGGGCGAGACTGGCGGGCTGGGTGGCCAACCGCATGGACCCTGCCTGCCTGATGGCGGACGGCATCATTGCCACCCTGAAGGAAAGGATTCCCCCCCCCCTGCTGGGGGTGATGCCCTACGCAAAAAAAATGGATGCCCGGGCCGCTGCGGCCCATGTGGACATCCATTGTTTGCTTGGCGATTGAAAGACGGCCGCGAAGGACCGTCCCGACCCCGGATGCCTTATGCCTCCAAGGCGTTGCGCAACTTCTTGATAGCGCTCTTCTCCAGCTGACGGATGCGCTCTGCGGAGACCTGATAACGGTCCGCCAGATCCTGCAAGGTCATCTTGTCGTCGGCCAGCCAGCGCTGACGCAGGATATCCTGGCTGCGATCGTCCAGATTATCCATGGCCTGCTGCAGGCGCTGCTCATTGTATGCCTGCCATTCGCTCTGCTCCACCTGGGTGGTGGGATCCATGCGCAGGTCCTGGAGATAGGCCGCGGGGGCATGATAGCTGTTGTCCTCGTCGTCGCCGCGTTCATAGGGATCGAAAGAAGCATCATAGCCGCTGAGACGGGATTCCATCTCCAGGACATCGCTGGGGCGCACCCCCAGGTCCCTGGCAACGGTGTCCACCTCTTCCTTGCCCAGCCAGGCGAGGCGTTTTTTGGCCGCCCGCAGATTGAAGAACAACTTGCGCTGGGCCTTGGTGGTGGCCACCTTGACGATGCGCCAATTGCGCAGGATGAACTCATGGATCTCGGCACGGATCCAGTGCACGGCATAGGACACCAGACGCACGTTCATCTCCGGATTGAAACGCTTCACCGCCTTCATCAGCCCCATGTTGCCTTCCTGAATCAGATCGGCCTGAGGCAGGCCATAGCCGTTGTAGCCGCGGGCAATATGAACCACGAAGCGCAAGTTGGACACGATCAGCTGACGCGCGGCATCGAGGTTGTTCTCCTTCTGATAGAGGCGCGCCAGACGTCGTTCTTCCTCTGCATCCAGAACGGGAATGGTGCTCACGGCCTGGATATAGGCATCCAGGCTGCCGGCGCTCAATGCCAGGCTGTATTCAAAATCCTTGCTCATGATCCTTCCCTCCCTTTCCTGTCTCGTCTGTTTCACTTGATGTTGGCACTCTGCTTATGAGAGTGCTAATAGCACAAAAAGTTCAACCCGACAAGAATTTTTCGCGACATTGGCCGGAAATCCACTTATTCCATAAAAAATATAAAAAAATCATATAGATAAATATTTTCCCAAGAGAATCAAAGCGTTCCGGAGGGGTGCGCGCAGGGGCCCTGGGCTGATCCGCCCGGGGAAAGGCGGAGAATCGAGGCTATTCAGACAGTTGCGTATCAGGCCGGCTCGATGGCCCGCAGATGGCGTCCCACGGCCAGCCAGGCACCCAGCAGCCCCAGCCCCATGCCGCTCACCAGCAGCAGCAGGGTAACCGCCAGTCCAGTACCCTGCAGTTCAAGGCTGCTGTCGTACAACAGGGAAAGTCTGCGCACCGGGCCGCTGAGGAGCATCAAGGAAAGATTGACCAGCAGCCAGGCCACCACGGCCCCGCCCAGGCCATGCCAGAAGCCGCTGTAGAGAAAGGGCCGGCGGATAAAGGCATCGGTGGCACCGATGAGCTTCTGGACCTCGATTTCCTCACGGCGGCTTTCGATGGCCAGACGAATGGTGTTGCCCACGATGAGCAACACCGCCAGAGACAACAGGACGCCCAGCACCAGCACACCGCGCTTGCCGATATCCATGAGGGCAAACAGGCGCCGCACCCATTCCATGTCCAGCTGCGCCAGTTCCACCCCGGGCAGTTCCCGGAGACGATCGAGCAGGGTCTCCACCAGCAGGGGATCGTTGAATTCCAGCTTGGGCTGAATCACCAGCACCATGGGCAGCGGATTGTCTCCCAGTGTTTCCAGAGCGGCGTCGAAACCCGACAGCTGGCGGAATTCAGCCAAGGCCTCGTCGGGCGTGATGCGCGATACCGCAGCCACTTCCGGCATATCCTGGAGGCGCGTCATCAGGGTATCCACTTGGCCGGCGCCAATGTCACGGCGCAGGAACAGAGAGATCTGTGCCGTGTTCTCCCAGCCGGCGCTCATCCCCTGCAGGTTCTGCAGAATCACATGCAGCCCAGTGGGCAGCGCCAGTGCGATACCGATCACCGCCACCGTCATCAGGCTGGAGAGGGGATTGCGCACCATACGCCCCAGGCTGTGAAACAGGGCCTGGAGATGATTCACCCAGTAGGCGCCAAAACGCACACCGGCAGCTGGCCGGCGGCGGCGCAGCTGGCCGCCGCCGCGCTGACCCGGCGCAGCCCTTTGATCGCCGCTGCGGCGCTGGCCCCGGGTCTGAGTGGTGCTGGACCGCTGCCAGAGACTCATGCCGCCCGCACACCCCCGTCGTCCACCAGGGCGCCATGATCCAGGGTGAGGATGCGGCAACCCATACGATGGATGAGATCCAGATCGTGGCTGGCGACCAGTACGGTCACCCCCACCTCGTTGAACTGCCGGAACAGGCCCATGATCTCCGCGGAAAGGGCGGGGTCCAGGTTGCCGGTAGGTTCATCGGCAAGCAGCAGGGGCGGCTTGTTCACCACCGCCCGGGCGATGCCCACCCGCTGTTGCTCACCACCGGACAGCATGACAGGAAAACGGCGCTCCTTGTCCAGCAGCCCCACCTTGTCCAGGGCGGCACGCACCCGGCGCTGGATCTCCTGATGGCGGTAGCCTGCAATCACCAGCGGCAGGGCCACATTGTCGAACACCGTGCGGTCGTTGAGCAGCTTGTGGTTCTGAAAGATGATGCCGATGTCACGGCGGATATAGGGGATGCGGCGCTGCCCCAGCCGGGAGATGTTACGCCCGTTGAGAAACAACTGGCCATAGCTCAGGCGCTCGATGAGGGCGATGAGTTTCAACAGGGTGCTCTTGCCAGCCCCGGAATGGCCGGTGAGAAAGGCCATCTCCCCCGGCAGCAGATGAAAACTGATGCCCGTCAGCGCCTCGCGGCCGCCGTCATAACGTTTGCCGACCTTGTCGAAGCGGATCACGCCTTACTCGTCACGACCTGCAAACAGGGCATCCACGAATTCCCGGGCATCGAACACTCGCAGATCGTCAATCTGCTCCCCCACGCCAATAAAACGGATGGGAATGCCGGTCTTGCGGGCGATGGCGAAGATGACGCCGCCCTTGGCTGTGCCATCCAGTTTGGTCAGCGTGATGCCGGTGAGTCCTACCGCCTCGTGGAACTGCTGCACCTGGGTCAGCGCATTCTGGCCGGTACCGGCATCCACCACCAGCATCACCTCGTGGGGCGCGCTCTCCTCCACCTTGGCCATCACCCGCTTGATTTTCTTCAACTCCTCCATGAGATTGGACTGGGTATGGAGCCGCCCGGCGGTGTCGGCGATGAGCACATCGATGTTGCGCGCCCGCGCGGACTGCAGGGCATCGAAAATCACCGAAGCGGGGTCAGTGGCCTGCGCCTGGGCCACCACTGGCACCCCGTTGCGTTCCCCCCAGGTGCACAGCTGCTCCACCGCCGCGGCGCGGAAGGTGTCGCCGGCCGCCAGCATCACGCTATGCCCCCCCTGCTGGAAACGTTTCGCCAGCTTGCCAATGGTAGTTGTCTTGCCCACACCGTTGACGCCCACCATGAGAATGACGAAGGGCTGGTGCCCCCTCACCTCCAGGGGGCGGCTGACGGGCTCGAGGATCTTCAGCATGTCCTCGCGCAACGCGGCGAACAAGGCCGCGCCATCCTTCAGCTCCTTGCGCCCGAGGCGCGCGGTGAGATCGGCGATGATGCCCTGGGTGGCCTCCACGCCCACATCGGCGCTGAGCAGATGCGTCTCGATCTCTTCCAGGATCTCGTCGTCGATGCCACGGCCGCCGCGCAGCAGGTCGCCCAGGCCGCCGAACAGGCCCTGGCGGGTGCGCGCCAGCCCCGCCTTCAGGCGGCCCAGCAGCGAAGGCCGCGCGGACTCTTTCTCCTGCGCCGCCGCAGCGCCCTTTTTCCTGCCTAGTCCGAACATGGCGACAAAAAGCCGATTGAGTTGATCATGATTTATAAGTAACCTTGGTAGTCCCGTTGTTTCCCGTGCCCGGTCATTATACGGCGTGAAACAACAAACGGAAATCAACTGCGAAGGAAGACACTGCAATGCGCCGCTGGATATCCACCGCCCTCTCATGCCTGATCGTATTCACTACAACGCTGGCCGGCGCCGCCGCGCCGCCCGCCCACGAATATACTTTGAAAAACGGCCTCCGCCTCATCGTCCGCGAAGATCACCGCGCCCCGGTGGTGGTCTCCCAGGTCTGGTACAAGGTGGGCAGCAGCTACGAATACGACGGCATCACTGGCATCTCCCACGTCCTGGAGCACATGATGTTCAAGGGCACCAGGAAACACCCCGCCGGCGAATTCTCGCGCATCATCAGCGAGAATGGCGGCCGCGAGAACGCCTTCACCGGCAAGGACTACACCGCCTATTTCCAACAGCTGGAAAAGAGCCGCCTCAAGGTCAGCTTCCGACTGGAAGCGGACCGCATGCGCAACCTGTTGCTGCCCGAGGAAGAGTTCCGCAAGGAGGTGCGTGTGGTCATGGAGGAACGGCGCCTGCGCACCGAGGACAATCCCCAGTCCCTCACCTACGAACAGTTCAATGCCGCCGCCTTCGTCAGCAGCGCCTATCACCATCCCGTCATCGGCTGGATGGACGATCTGAAGAACCTCACCGTCGACGACCTCAAGGCCTGGTACCAGAAGTGGTACGCGCCCAACAACGCCACCGTGGTCGTGGTGGGCGACGTGGAACCACAGGCGGTCTACAAACTGGCGAAGAAATATTTCGGCTCCCTGCGGCCCAGCAAGCTGACGCCGCCCAAGCCGCGCCGCGAGATCCCCCAGCGCGGCCTGCGCCGCCTCACCGTCAAGGCCCCTGCCCAGCTGCCCTACATTATCATGGGCTACAAGGTGCCGGTCCTGAAGACCGCCGCCGAGGACTGGGAACCCTACGCCCTGGAAGTGCTGGCCGGGGTGCTGGACGGTGGCGCCAGCGCCCGTATCGCCCGCGAACTGATCCGCGGGCGCCAACTTGCCGCCAGCGCCAGTGCCGGCTACGACATGAACGCCCGCCAGCAGGAACTGCTGCTGCTGGACGGCACACCGGCCCAGGGCCACGACATCGAGGAACTGGAAAAGGCCCTGCGGGCACAGGTTCGCCTGCTGCGGGAACAGCCGGTGACCGCGGAGGAACTGGCGCGCGTCAAGGCCCAGGTGGTGGCCAACGACGTCTACCAGCGCGACTCGGTGTTCTATCAGGCCATGCGCCTGGGCACCCTGGCCAGCGTGGGGCTGGACTGGCGCCTGGCTGATCAATATGTTGAGCGTATCCGCGCCGTCAGCGCGGAACAGGTGCAAGCCGTAGCCCGCAAATACCTGAGCGAGGATCGCCTCACCATCGCCGTCCTGGCGCCCCAGCCCATGGACGAGGTTCGCCAGGGCCACCACGGAGACGGACAGCATGGGCATTAAAATCAGCGCAAAGGGTAAAGATACAAGAGAAAAGGGAGCACAGATCATGGCATCAGCGGCAAAACAGAAGTCCAGGGGCACAACTGCAAAAGCGCTCGTCCTGACTGGCATCTTGTATCTTGTATCTTTGCCCTCGCTCTCTGCCGCCCCCGCCATCCAGCACTGGACCACCAGCAACGGCGCCCGGGTCTACTATGTCCACGCCCCCGAACTGCCCATGATGGACATCCAGTTCATCTTCGACGGCGGCAGCGCCCGTGACGGCAAGCACCAGGGCATCGCCCTGCTCACCAATGCCCTGCTGGACCAGGGGGCGGGGGAACTGGACGCCGACGCCATCGCCGAGCGCCTGGAACGAGTGGGCGCGCGGCTCAGCACCAGTGCCCATCGCGATATGGCCATCATCGGCCTGCGCAGCCTCAGCGACGAGGCACTGCTGCAGCCCGCCCTGGATGTACTGGCGCTGATCCTGGGCCAGCCCACCTTCCCCGCCAGCGCCCTGGAGCGGGAGCGCAAGCGCATGCTGGTGGCCCTCCAGGCCCAGGCCCAATCACCGGGGGACATCGCCCAGAAGGCCTTCTTCAAGGCCCTCTACGGCAAGCACCCCTACGCCACGCCATCGCTGGGCACGGAACAGAGCCTGCAGGCCCTCACCCGCGACGACGTCAACGCCCACCACCAGCGCTATTATGTCGCGCGCAATGCGGTGATCGCCGTGGTGGGCGCCCTGCCGCGCCCCGAGGTGGAGGCGCTGGTGGAAAAACTGGCTGCCGTGCTGCCCACCGGTGACAAGGCCCCGCCCCTGCCGCCGGTCGCCCCCCTGGAGGCGGCCGTGGAACGCCACATCGAACACCCTGCCACCCAGACTCACATCCTCATGGGGCAACCCGGCATGAAGCGCAAGGACCCCGACTACTTCCCGCTCTACGTCGGCAACCACGTCCTGGGCGGCAGCGGCCTGGTGTCGCGCATCAGCGAGGAGATCCGCGAAAAACGCGGCCTGGCCTACAGCGCCTACAGCTACTTCATGCCCATGCGCGAGTTGGGACCCTACACCCTGGGCCTGCAGACCCGCAACGACCAGGCCCCCGAGGCCCTGCGGGTGCTGCGCGCCACGCTTGCGGACTTCATCGACAAAGGGCCCACGGCCAAGGAACTGCGTGCCTCCAAGCGCAACATCACCGGCGGTTTTCCGTTGCGCATCGCCGGCAATGGCAAGATCGTCAGCAACCTGGCCATGATCGGCTTCTATGAACTGCCCCTGGATTACCTGGAGACCTTCAACCAGCGCGTGGAGGCCGTCACCCGGGCACAGATCCTCGCTGCCTTCCAGCGCCGCATCCACCCCAGGCGCATGGTCACCATCACCGTGGGCGGTACAGAGCAAGGCGGCTGAGGCGAAGTGGCCAGGACAGGCCGGCTGCGCATCATCGGCGGCCAGTGGCGCGGCCGCAAGCTGCCCTTTGCCGCCTTCGCCGGCGTGCGCCCCACCCCGGACCGGGTGCGGGAGACGGTCTTCAACTGGCTGCAAGGCGTCATCGAGGGCAGCCGCTGCCTGGACCTGTTCGCCGGCAGCGGCGCCTTCGGCTTCGAGGCCCTGTCGCGGGGCGCCGCCAGCGTGGTGATGGTGGAGCAGGACCTGCGGGTGGTACAGACCCTGCAGCAGAACGCCGAGCAGCTGCGCGCCGAGAACCTGGAAGTGGTGTGGTGCGATGCCGCCGACTACCTGCGCAGGACGCGTGGCGCCCCTTTCGACATCGCCTTTCTCGACCCCCCCTACCGTGATGCCGGCCTCTCGGAATGGGCCCGCCGCCTGGCTGCCAGCGGCCTGCTGAAACATCCCGCCTGGGTCTACCTGGAGGCCGCCAGCGACTACCAGCTGCAGCTGCCGCCCGGCTGGGAACTGCTGCGCAGCAAGCGCAGCGGACAGGTGGGCCATCACCTGGCGCGCAGCGGCTGAACAGCGCCGCGCGCCACGGGAAAGGCCCGGCTTGTCACCCGGGCGCCTGATTCTGCTACACTCAGCGGCTGGCAAAAACAGCTCAGGCAGTCATGGAAACCAGCGTCATCTATCCGGGCACCTTCGATCCCATCACCCATGGCCACAGCGATCTGGTGCAGCGGGCCGCACGGCTCTTCGACCGGGTGATCGTGGCCATCGCGGCCAATCCGCCCAAGGCCCCCGCCTTCACCCTGGAGGAACGCATCGCCATGGCGCGCATGGCCCTGGCGGACGTGAAACAGGTTGAAGTGTGCGGCTTCGACACCCTGCTGGTGGACTTCGCCCGCCATAGCGGGGCGCGGGTCATCCTGCGGGGATTGCGGGCCGTCTCCGATTTCGAATACGAATTCCAACTCGCCGGCATGAACCGCAAGCTGGCCGCCGATATCGAGACCTTGTTCCTGATGCCCGCCGAGCAATACGCCTATATTTCCTCCAGCCTGGTGCGGGAAATCGCCGCATTGGGGGGAGACATCGCGCCCTTCGTCCATCCCCGGGTGATGGAGGCGCTCATTGAACGCATGAGATAATTCGTTGACTAATATGAATCCGTGAGGTGTAAAGCGTGAGGAGTAAGGAGCAACGGATTTAAGGAGCCTCTGATTAATTCTGGGCTGGATGGATGGCGAGATGAAATGTTCCGGATCAAGGCGAAAAGCGCAGGTAATAGCGTGCTATTGCCAAGATTTTCAACGCCGAGCCGGGAGATTTCAGCCGCCAGATACCGGTTCATGAATTAATCAGAGGCTCCTTAAAGGTAAATTGACACGATTCGTAGTAGCTGAGGAACCGTAGTATGGCTTTGATAATTACCGATGAATGCATCAACTGTGACGTCTGTGAGCCCGAGTGCCCCAATGGCGCCATCTCCCAGGGTGAGGAGATCTATGTCATCGACCCCGACCTGTGCACCGAATGCGTGGGCCACTTCGACACCCCCCAATGCGTGGAAGTCTGCCCGGTGGACTGCATCCCCAAGGACCCGGACCACGAGGAAACCCAGGAACAACTCCATGAGAAATACCTGCACATCACCAACGAGGGCTGATGCGCCCTGCCCTCCGAAACGAGCCCCCCTATGATGATGCCGCCCAGCCCATGAGGGGGCGGCTGCTGGGCCTCTGCCTGCTGTTGTGGCTGGCCCCATCCCTGGCTGCCGCCCCACCGGCCGCCGCCATCGCCAGCGCCCATCCCCTGGCCACCCGCGCCGGCCAGGAAATCCTCGCGGCCGGCGGCAATGCCTTCGATGCCGCGGTGGCCGTCAGCGCCGCCCTGGCGGTGGTGGAGCCCACCGGCTCGGGCTTGGGCGGTGGCGGCTTCTGGCTGCTGCACCGCGCCGCCGACGGCTTCGAGACCATGATCGACGGCCGCGAACGGGCCCCGCTGGCGGCGCAGCGCGACATGTATCTGGATCATAAGGGCAACGTCATCCCCGCCCTGTCCATCGACGGCCCCCTGGCGGCGGGCATCCCCGGGGTACCCGCTGCCCTGGACCATCTGGCGCGGCGCTACGGGCGCCTGCCCCTGGCGCGCAGCCTCGCCCCCGCCATCCGCCTGGCGCGCGACGGTTTCCCCGTGGACGAACACTACCGGCGCCTGGCCCGCTTCCGCCTCGAGGCCCTGCGCCGCTCTGCGTCCGCCAGCAGTATTTTTCTCCTCAACGGGGAAGTCCCGCCGGCGGGCTTCCTGCTGCGCCAGCCGGAACTGGCCCGCACCCTGGAGGCCATGGCCCAACGAGGCGCCGCCGCCTTCTACCAGGGCCCCCTGGCGCGGCGCCTGGTGGCGGGGGTGCGCGCGGCGGGGGGCATCTGGACTGTGGGGGATCTGGCGCAATACCGCGTCGTGGAGCGCAAACCGATCCAGGGCCGCTACCGCGGCCTGCGCATCACCTCCGCCGCCCCCCCCTCCTCCGGCGGCGTCGCCCTGCTGACCATGCTCAACATCCTGGCGCAGGACGACCTGGCGCAACTGGACGCGGTGACCCGCATCCATCTCACCGTGGAGGCCATGCGCCGCGCCTACCGCGACCGCGCCCAGTACCTGGGGGACCCTGACTTCGTCGCCGTGCCCGTGGCACAACTCACCCACCCCTACTACGGCGCCGCCCTGCGCAACACCATCCGCCTCGACCGCGCCACCCCCAGCAGCAGCCTGCCCGGCGCCCGGCCCCCTGTGCCACGGGGCAGCGACACCACCCACTTCTCCATTCTCGACCGGGAGGGCAACCGGGTGGCGGCCACCCTGTCCATCAACTACCCCTTCGGCGCGGCCTTCGTGCCCCCGGGCAGCGGGGTGCTGCTCAACGATGAAATGGACGACTTCTCGGCCAAACCCGGCGTCCCCAACGTCTATGGCCTAGTGGGCGGCGAAGCCAATGCCATCGCCCCCGGCAAACGGCCGCTGTCCAGCATGAGCCCCACCTTCGTAGCGGGGGAACGTGGCGTGGCCATCCTCGGCACCCCGGGGGGCAGCCGCATCATCACCATGGTGCTGCTGGGCATCCTGGACTTCGCCGCCGGCCACGGCCCGGACTCCTGGGTGGCGCTGAAGCGCTACCACCACCAGTTCCTGCCCGACGAGATCACCTATGAGCCGGGCGCCTTCGATACCAGCGAGGCTGCCGCCCTGCGGCGTATGGGCCATGCCCTCAAACCACGCCAACGGCCCTACGGCAACATGCAGGCGGTCTTCTGGGACCGGCAGCGGCAACGGGTCAGCGCCGCCAGCGATCCACGTGGCCAGGGCCTGGCGGTGGTCATTACTCATACCTCATCACGCATCACAACAGCCAGGCCACCAGCAAACCGCCCAGCGCAGCGATGAACAGCGGCGGCAGCACCCTGACGGCCAGGGCCCGGCCACCCACGACAGTGGCCAGCACAGCCTTGACGAAGGTATTGGAGGCCGTGGCGATGACGATGCCCAGCATGGCTGCCTCCGGCACCAGGGTATCGAGACTCATGCGCGACAGCGCCAGATTGATGGCATCCACGTCCGCCACGCCGGAGAATGCCGCCAGGGTATACAGCCCGGCCGCCCCGAAGTATTCCCGGAAGACCTCGCCCAGCAGCAGAATCGCCGCCAGCAGGGCGCCGAACAAGAGGGCGACCCGCAGTTCCAGGGGATTGCGCAGCGGGGTAGCCGCCTGGGTCAGGCGCCGCCCGCCACGCCACCAGAACCCCAGCGCGGCCAAATAACTGAGGGCGGCCATCACCGCCATGGCCGGTGCAAGCACCCCCAAGAGGGCTGGATTGATAATGGCGGCCACCAGCAGCACGCGCGGGAACATGGTGCCGCAGGCCACCAGAATTCCTGCCGCCAGCAGTGGCTCCATGCCGGGCTGGTGGCGCGCCAGGCGGGAAAAATGCAGGGTCACGGCAGTGGAGGAGGCGAGGCCGGCAAACAGGCCGGTGAGCAGCACGCCCTTTTCCGTGCCGGCGATTTTCATGGCGAAATAACCGCTGAAGGAAATGGCGGCCACCAGCACCACCATCCACCAGATCTGGTAGGGGTTGAGGGCGCCCCAGGGCCCGTAGCCTTTGTCGGGCAGCACCGGCAGCACCACCACGGAAATCAGCAGCAGCTGGAGGGCGGCAAACAACTCCTGCTGCTCCAGTCTGCGCAGCCAACTGTGCAGCGTCTCCTTGAAACCCAGCAGCAGGGCGGTCACCACTGCAGCAGAGGAGGCCACGGTGTTATAGCCCAAGGTGGCCACGGCCCCCAGCACGAAGGTCAGCAGGGCCGCCACCAGGCTGGTGATGCCGATATCCCCGCTGTGGCGGCGCTGCACCAGATAGGTGGTGGTGACGGTGATGGCGAAGCCCACGAAGATGAAGCCCAGGATGGAGGCACCCAGGAAATGGGCCAGCAGGCCGGCGGCCCCGCCCAGCAGGCCGAACAGACCGTAGGTGCGCAGCCCCGCGATGCGCTGCCCCTCACCGGCTTCGCGGGCGCGCCAGCCGCGCTCCATGCCGATGAGCAGGCCGATGGCCAGGGCGTTGCCCAGCAGCAGGATGTATTCGCTGGTGGTGGTTTCGGTCACGCTGATGCCCCACAAGATTGACATCGGGCATTATAGACGGAACTGAGGACTGATGAGATACAGGGGTGGGCACTGCCACTAGTAAGGATGAGTGAGGGGTGAGGGGTGAGG
>CAYRLE010000022.1:32301-34132 GCA_964425105.1 uncultured Gammaproteobacteria bacterium
CTTGTATCTTGTATCTTGTATCTTGTATTTTTTATCTTTCCCTTCACTTCTCCGTCAACACCGCCTTCTTCATCTGTTCCACGCTGGTATGGCGCACGTCCTTGCCCTTCACCAGGTAGATGACGTATTCGCAGATGTTCTTGGCGTGATCGCCGATGCGCTCCAGGGCACGCACGGCCCAGATGATGTCCAGGGAACGGCGGATGGCGCGCGGATCCTCCATCATGAAAGTCACCACCTGGCGCAGGATGCCTTCGTAGAGATAGTCGATCTTCTCATCTTCCTGAGTCACCTTGACGGCCGCCTCAGGATCGAGGCGCGCGAAGGCATCCAGGGTATGGTGCAGCATGCTGTGCACCCGTTCGCCCAGCTGCTGGATCTCCATGAACTGGTTCTTGGGGCGCTCCTGCTCCACCAGGCGCAAGGCCATGCGCGCCACCTTCTCCGCCTGGTCGCCGATGCGTTCCAGATCGGTGATGGTCTTGATCACCGCCACCACCAGGCGCAGGTCGCCGGCTGCGGGCTGGCGCCGCGCCAGAATCTGGGTGCATTCCTCGTCGATGGCCACCTCCAGGGCATTGACCTGGTGATCGCGGTCCACCACCTGCTGGGCCAGGGTGCTGTCGCCATTGACCAGGGCCTGAATGGCATCGGCGATCTGCTGCTCCACCAGGCCACCCATGGTGAGCACCCGGTTGCGTACGTCCTCCAGTTCGGCATCGAACTGTTTTGAAATATGGTGGCCGAAAATACTTTCCGTCATTTTGCTGTCCTCGTCAGCCGTAACGGCCGGTAATATAGTCTTCCGTCTGTTTCTTGGATGGATTGGTAAACAGGGTATTGGTGTCGCCGTATTCGATCAACTCCCCCATGTACATGAAGGCCGTGTAGTCGGAGACCCGCGCCGCCTGTTGCATGTTGTGGGTGACGATGACGATGGTGTAACGATCCTTCAACTCGGTGATCAGTTCCTCGATCTTCAAGGTGGAAATGGGATCGAGAGCGGAGGCCGGCTCGTCCAGCAACAGCACTTCGGGTTCGATGGCGATGGCCCGGGCGATCACCAGGCGCTGCTGCTGGCCGCCGGACAGCCCCAGGGCATTGTCGTGCAGGCGGTCCTTGACCTCGTCCCAGAGGGCAGCACGGCGCAGGGCCTTCTCCACCGTCTCGTCCAGGATATGGCGCTTGTTGACGCCCTGGATGCGCAGCCCGTAGGCCACGTTCTCATAGATGGACTTGGGGAAGGGATTGGGCTTCTGGAACACCATGCCCACGCGGCGCCGCAACTCCACGATGTTGACCGACTTGTGATAGATGTCCTCGCCGTCCAGGAGAATGCTGCCATTGATGCGCACGCCGTCCACCAGGTCGTTCATACGGTTGAAACAACGCAACAGGGTGGACTTGCCACAGCCGCTGGGACCGATGAAGGCGGTCACCCGCTTGCGGGAGATGCTGAAGGAGATATCGTGCAGGGCCTGCTTCTCTCCGTAGAACAGATTCAACTGCCGCACCTCGAGGCAGATCTCCTCACCGCCCTGCCGCTGGCGCAGGCCCGGGGACAGGGCGGCCATATCCAGGCCATGGGTAAGGGTCGCTGTCTTGTTCATGTTTGTTCTATTCTCCTGATCGTCATCGCTCATCACGCATCACCCATCACTCAGTGCTCCAAGGCCCGGTATTTCTCCCGCAAGCGGTTGCGGATGTAAATGGCGGTCAGATTCAGCGCCACGATCACCAGTACCAGCAACAGGGCGGTGGCGTACACCAGGGGCCGGGCCGCCTCCACATTGGGGCTCTGGAAACCTACATCATAGATGTGAAAGCCCAG
>CAYRLE010000023.1:0-21930 GCA_964425105.1 uncultured Gammaproteobacteria bacterium
GCAGAAGACACTTAAACTTTCATCATCACTGTCCGGCTACCAGGGGCCACCTCTTATGTGCGGCATCGTCTTGACAAGAATGCACCACTAAAACCAAGCGAGCCTCTTTTTGTTACCCAAAAAGGTGGTCCCTACTCTCCTAATACATTGCAGGAACATATGGCTTTAATGCTAAGAGATTGGGCTGGCATCGAAAAAGCCAGCTCCCATAGTGATCGCCGATCCGTGATTACAAATGTCATTCACAAGCAAAAGAAGTCAGTGAAAGTCGCACAAAAGATTGCCGGGCATGTTAATCCATCCACAACTCTGATCTACGAAGATCCTCCAGCAGAGCTCATTGGTGAAGCGCTCAAAGGACTTTAGCAAAGTAATTGCATATTCCACCCCCCCCAACGTGACCGCTGATTACAAGCGAACGTGACCGGTATCCCGGCTTGGTGTTGACTCGTTTTTGCTTCGCGATCCATGGCGGGCAGCGAAGATCAGAAATCGAAGCTTGCCTCAGGCCGACTGGCATCTTGCGCTGCCTTCTCGTGCATCGTGGCGAGTTGCGCGGCCTCTGGCGGATACCGCCACGAGACTTCCGTGAAGATGGATCTGATGGACTGGTTGAGTCTAACGGTCAGGCGGTACGGCGAAAGATATTCGATGATTTTACGCTGCTCGTCGAGCGTCCCCTTGCAGAGTCTGAAGGTATGCTCCGCGCCAAACCCGGTCGGGTTCTTCAATCGCCTCGTCACTTGCGATTTGAAGATTTTTCGGGCTTCTTCGTTGCATTTCCTCGCGACTGAAACGAACGTCTCGTCAGGTACCGAAGAGAGGCTCCAGTACTCAAGGGTTCGAACACGCCCAGGTTCGTATTTCTGCGGTGCTCCAAACCGTTTGCGGACCTGTTTTTCAATCTGTCCCAGATTGAATGCAAAACCCTCAGAAAACTGCTGGTTGTAGGCGACGTCGAACACCGTCCTACCATCCATGCTGTCGGCGTCTTTGGCAACATCAACGAAGACTGTTTTCTTCACTGGCCCGTCTATCCTGAGAAACGTGGCGGTATACCTCGTCCTCCCGGGTTGCTGTTTATAGCCCTTGTGCTCGAGGATTTTTTTCGCATCTCCTAAGCGCATGCCGATAGTCACACCCTGAATTTCTAGCTTGCGTACGTTGACGTGCTCCTTCAACTCTTTGCGCTGCAGCGCGGCGGCGGCTACTTTTGCCTCGAGTGAATTCGCCTCACGGACCCGTTGCTTGATGCGGTCGAAGTCTGCCTCATCCCAGTTGGCGATTACACTGTCGTTTCCTGGCGTCAGGACCGTAACCTTTTTGAATGTTCCGCGCAGCCTCATCCGGGTCGCTTCGGCGGGTCTCTCACTCCCGCCGATTTCGATGACCATCTCGACGTTCAGGAACGTCTCAGGCTCCATCATCTTTTCAGCCTCGTTCTCCGATATAGGAACGAAGAGCTCGGGCAACTGCTCGAATGCGATGCTGATCAGTGTACCGGAATTCGTCCTGGCGCAGCTGCCTCTCAGGTCCGGCGCGAGATCGCGGGAAGAAGGTACGCGGATGACGATTCCCTTCCGTTTGAAGTCGTATTTGACTAGCCTCGCCTTCTCGATAAAGCGGACTAGTTTGCGATCTGGCTCCGATCTCACCCGGTCGAGCACGGATTGAAAACGCTTGCGCGCCTGTTTCTTAAGGCGTGCACTTGCGATCGGGTTGGATGGGGTAAGCAACTGCATCCGTTCAGTGCATTCTGGCGTGTTGGCTCTCACCTGGGACAGTTCGTAATTTGCCACGAAGTAGTCGTTTTCAGCTACCTTTGGATTGTGTTTCAGTCCGATTAGAAAAAGGGAGTTGTAGGTCAGATCTGGAATCGCTCCATCTACCTTCTGGGGCTGGGCAGAGATAGGCCCCTTACCGGTGACGGTGTGGGATATGGTTGGTGTGGGAAAGGGTGTGTCTGGTTTCTCGGGGGGGACAGGTGAGGTTGTGTGATCTCTTTCCTTAGGTGACGGGGCGTCTGTTGAGTCCTGCCGCTGGGTGCTGTGCCTCATTTCTTCCAGCTTTTCCTGGATCGAATGCTCGGCCTTTTTCTTCAGATTATCGAATATCCCCGCATGGGCGTTAAAGGTGACGGTGACCAGACATGCATAGGCAATTGTAATTATACGGACAAGATTTACGCACGGCACAACAGCCTCCTCCTGGAAACGATTGGAAAAAAGAGAATGTTTTCGTGAACAAAATGCTACGCAGACAGCCGCCGAGCTGCCAAGTATAATCTTCTTCGCCTGAATGAGCACCTCACGGGTACTTCTATTTCTATATCTACAAGCCTCAGACAATAGCTTCGTTCAGCTTGCAACCATCGGGTGGCTGTTAGTGATACATTGTCACCTTTCGAATAACTACCACCACATGCCACCTCATTGAAGGGGTTGGTCGTCATTCAGAGGCGTACCACGTTGGTGGAAATTGATTTCAACAGCATCGCACACCTCCATCGCTATACCTTGGGCAAGCTGTCTTGCGTGGGGGCATAAGACTCTTTCGCTTACGGCCCCGTCACGATGATACCCAGACTGTGGTTCAATGTGCTGACATCCACTGTCCCCACATCAAACGCAGCCTCGACCTTGAACTTGCCAACCGCGGCAGTGTAGTAATCTGCAACAGATAGGCTTTCATTCACCATCATCATCGATATCGACCACGACATCTGCCGGTGCCGTGACACCGCCCGCACCAGTCAACGTATTGACGCGCCCGCAGATACCCAGTGTGATATCTTCTCTGATCCCCTTACTCTCAATCTTGAGTGCTGTGCTGTTCAAACACTGATTCTAACGTAATGTTCTTAACACAATCTAATGGACTCCTCCCTAACTCCTGAACAGTTAATTTGAATACCATTCTGGCGCATAGACGCCTAATTTGTAAGATGAGGAGGAGTCCAACCCATTGCTTACACAAAAGCACCGCAGGCAGTGTGCAGTTTGAACGGTTACATAATATTCTCCACCTCACAAATTAAAAGTATATGCGCCATTCAAAGTTATAGTGCCTGTAGCCTGATTAGATGATATTGTGCTGATCGGTACCAATACCACATCTGTGAAAGTGACAGTTCGGCTTCCCTTATCCAGCTTAATGCCTGTACAATTTGATGCTGGAATGCAGTCAAGAAAGTACGCATGCGTTATACTAAAGTTACTTGCAACGTTATAACGGACTGCTAATGGAGCATCGCTTTGTTTATCAAAGAGAGTGTTCAATGTCCAAAAGTTGTTTGTTGATGCGTTCGACTTGCTTACAACCACCCGGTTGTTATCAATAAAGGCTTGTTTTTCTATCCTAGTCGGAGAGAATGTCCCCCCAATAATGCTCTGGTCATTTCCTGATATATTAATTGTTCCGCTGACAGTACCCCCCGTACCACCCAAGTTGGCACCAGTTTTATCGTTACCTGCAGTGGGGGATCTCGGTATTTCTGCTGCGATAGAATCACAATTGTTTGCTGATGACCCAACTTTTGAGCCACTAAAGGTACCGCTGGTATTCGGGCTGACGCCGTGATCCACCCAGCTACCAGCAAAGCAGCCGTTCATGGAAAAGAAACCTATGAAATCTGCTGAACCACCCGCGCCAAAAGCACCGCGACCACTGCTGTCGATCTTACCGCTAACAGCAAAGCTACCGGTGGTATTTGATTTTCCACTGCCGATAATATTGCCGTTTGCATCTACCGTAATGCTCCAGGTACCGCTATTGCCGCCACTGAAGGTACCGCTGTAATCACCGGCCAGGCTTTTTTGCATAGCGATAATGGTGCTGTCGAAGTGTGTTTGCGCGTCAGTCTGATTCACCAGCGCGCGTGAGCCTTTCACCATGGCTGAGAGTGCATTGACCACGTTGCCATCACTACCGAAAGCAGAAGGTGTCATGTTGAAATCAACTGTCTGACCGGATGCCGCAGCTCTGAGCGCATCAGTAATCTGTATACCATTGTCGGGATTTCCGTCATCATCTAGCGTCAGCAGGAAGCGCACCATATTGATAACCCGCTGGTCAGTGGTGCTGCTTGCGCTGGTGAGGGAAAGCGGGGTAATAATCGGCGTGGCGGTGACGGTGCCGAGGACAATATCACCGATCTTGAAGGTAATGGTGTCACCAGGTTTGTATGTGAAGTTGCCATTTGCATCCGTGGTACCGGTAATGCTACCGGCACTATAACTGACGCCTTGTACCAAGGCGTCAAGAAAAATACCCTGTTGAGTTGTTCCCTGTTGAGTCGTTGACGCAGTGCCCCCGCCACTACCACCCCCACAAGCAGCAAGAAAGATCGAAAACAAAGTAACTGGAAGAAAACCCAAGAAGTATTTGCTGAGATTGATTTTTCTCATTTCGATTCCCCCTTCTGATTATTTACCCGGCAGCTACAAAAGACAGTGGCTAAGCCTGGGGTAATCCATCGCTTACAGGCTCAACTGCTCCTGACAGTGATGTATCTGGAGTTCGTCAATAGTGCATTCCATGAACATGACTTGTAGATGCCATGATGACGAAAAATAATAGTATTTATAGCCCTACCTTATGAACCGGTTTTTTTTTGCAATGATTGGGTTAATTTGAATCGTGAAATATAATCAGGTTTCATAAAGAATGAAGTCTACAATAGGTAGGCGCCAGGCGTGAACTACGTGTTTACGTAGGTTCTCATGGGGTGACCACATGTAGTGGCTGGATACAAGTGGAGCGCTTGCGCCCCATTTCAAATCGGCACAATCAGGCCCAACCTAATTGCCTTCACCACTGCCGCTATGCGTGTGCTGACATTTAATTTTTTATAGATATTGCGCAAGTGGAAATCGATACAATGCCCAGATATAGCCATGATCTCCGCCATTTCACAGTTACTTTTGCCCGACGCAGTCCAGCTCAGTACCTCCTGTTCTCGTGGCGTGAGGTTTATGTTGACATATTGCGTAGCGATCTCGGATGAGATTAGTCCCTTGTAAACCAATCCAAACTGTTGAGCAGATGCATGCAGCAGGGACAGCCTATTTTTGTCTACTTCGATATTGCCATTGCTGCTGGAGAACCCTAACACAACGGTTTCACCGTCCGCTGTAAATAAGAATATAGCTATACCAGCAAGTTGCTTTTCCTCTACCGCTTTATCAATAATTTGCTGCTTTACGGTTGATAAATGGTAGGCACGCTCAAGCAAGCATACCTGTTGCGGTCTTCCCGGCTCGCTATCTTCACGGTTTTCTTCAAGTTCATTCCGCCTCCAATATTTTGGGCAATTATTCGATCTACCAGAACCTACCATAGGGCTATAAAGAATCTGGTCGTAGCCAATCTTCGAGGCAAAGGCAAGCAGATGCTCGAACAGTTCCTCGACTGTTTGAGCTTTGTTTGATTTGTCAACGAATTTCAGAAAATCGGCAGAAATATTCATTGCCATTCCTGATGCAGCCTTATGGCAGCCGGGGTCTCGCTGTACTTAGTTCAAGGAGTTGAGTCATCCCTGTCCCACTTCCCCTGTCTAGGCATAGTCACAGGTGCCTCGGCTGTCCTCGTCACCAGCTTCCCCTTAAAGTCCCCAGAAACAAAAAAGCCGGGCCACCGCAGATCACATCCATCCCAAATAACTGGGGTGGATATGCCTCGGTAGCCCGGCCGTCTGTTTTGACTCCTTCCTTACTGACCCGTTTGCTTTGCGCCCTGTCCTCCCGACAGGTTGCCTTGATAGAAGGCGCTCATTGTTTTTTATGTGGTATCTGTAAATTATAAGCACAGAAAAGCATTATGTGTAAAATATCGGCAAGAGTATTTCTAATGTGTGGAATTTAAAGTCAAAGTCTTAGAATCGGGGGTTTAAAATCCCAGGCCTTTAGGCGGCATAGTTTTTGCCTCGTCAGCAGAATCTATGGGTAGTTTCTGGTTCAGGTAAGTTGCCAAGTGTATGATACAAGGCGATTTCCATAGCGTGATAGGTGCGAAAACCAAAGGCTTTTCTGACAGTCAGTTTTGCCTTGGTGTAAAAACCCTCCACCACGCCACTGGAAAGCTGTCTAGCGGATTCCGGAAGTCAGGGCATGATGGACGAGGCTCTAGTTCAGGGGTGCCTGGGAAAATATCGGACCCCAGTGAGCCCCCCGGAATCATCATTCTGGGTCCAGACTTCAGCCTGGTGAGCCCGCGCGGTCGTGAGAATGATACTGTCGGCCATGGGGAGCTTGAGTTCTCAGTCTCAGTTGTGCCGCCTGCATGGCTAGGTTGCCATCCAGGGGGATGAATGACCGCATTCTCGCCCCGCTGCCGGTGCACGACCTTGAACACCTCGAACAGGGTGATGGTGGGAACGATGAGCCGGTCCACCTGTTTCAATGGTTCCCGGAAGTGCGCCGCATTGGGACCGGCGGCGAAGTATTCCAGCCAGGCTGAAGAATCCACCACGTGGTTCACAGGCGGTCGTCCTCGCGGGGAACCTCGGTGTCGATGCCTTCCAGAAAGCCTTCCATTTCCTCGAGCCGCGCTCGTGGATAAGATCGATATTTTCTGGAAAAACAGGATTGACCCGAGAGGGTCACTACAAGATGCTAACCCCGCGAGGGAATTCGAGCTAGGGCGTCAGGAGCGCGTGGTGTGGATATAAATGACGTGAACCAATTCCAGCGGACACTTCAGAAGCGAATGGAAAAGGAAACGCCCTGGTAGTTAATGGCGTAGGCATGCGTGCCTTTGTCCAGGACCAAACCGGGGCCCCACTTGCCGCCGACTTTGGTGTGGCCCAGATACATGCTCTGGCTCAACTGCCAGCCTTTCAGTTCAAGCTCCTTGTTGAACCGGAACTCTTTCAGGCCTGCCAGCTTGTGGTTGGGGATCAGGTCGCTGCTTTTGACGGGGTCAGCAAAGGTTTGTTGGCATGGTGTCAGGCATACGGCAAGCAGAAAAAGTCCACTTAAGATCAGGAATGGAAACAGGCTGCGCGTTACTTGAGGGGAGTTCATGGGCGGGTGACCTCCTGCTTTCAGCTATATATAGCCGCAAATTATAACTGAATTTCCCTACCTTTGCACCCCTGTCATGCAGTATGAATGGATTCCACATGGTATTAACGATTAAGATCACGTAGTTATATAGCATTTCTATTATTAATTCTAATTTATTTTGCTTATTCAACGTACCCATACCGCCTTGCAAGGTCTGCGCAGATTTCCGAGATGCGGTGCAGTTCTACTGCCGTAAGCTGCTGTTTCCACTTGGCCAGGCTCTTCTCGTCGATGGCGCGATTGCTTTCCGTGAGGCCGGTGGATGTTCCCTGATGCAGACGGTGGTGTTGCAGTACATCGTCGTGCCAAGCGAGGTCGAGGAAATCCAGGATGGCGCGTATCTCGGTCTCCTTTTCCGTGGCCAGTTTTTCATAATGAAGCACGTATAAAGGCAGCGACAGGGCCTGATAGGCTACCAGCAGTTCCTGCTTGATGCGCCAGCAAAGGGCGGCGAGTAGTAGTCCTTCCCCCCTCCCCCGCAGTGCTGCAGGCATGTCTCTTATCTGCCCGTACTCTTGCAGCAGCGCTGCCGGCAAGGCCCGGCCATGGTGCTGCAGCATCACCAGCCCATTCTCGATTTCCCGCTGGGCGCCCACCGGATGCCGGGCCCAGGACATGACCCGGCCGCCCGCCTGCAGGTTCAGATTCATCATGGAGGCGATGACGGCCCGTGGATCCCTGATGCACCAGATGATCCGGGCGCCAGCCAGGGCGGCGAAGGACTCCGCCCGGTGGGCATGGCTGGGCAGTTTAAAGGCAACGTGGGAGTGGTATTCAGGGCTGCTGAGATACAGTGCGGCCTTCGTTCGGTCAAAGTCCACTTCATCAATCCCTTGAATCTGCGGGTGCGAGTCAAGGACCAGGCTCAGCAAGGTGGTGCCGCTGCGCTGGCAGCCGGTTATGAGTATGGGTGTGTTTGGCATGTTCCCGGTTTCCTAATCCCATGGTGGTGCCCGGGGCCGGAATCGAACCGGCACGGGGTCGCCCCCGAGGGATTTTAAGTCCCTTGCGTCTACCAATTTCGCCACCCGGGCCCGGAGGGCGCCTCATTGTAGCGGTTTGCCAGAAGGTTTGTAAAAGCGGCAGCGTTCAGCCTTGTCCTTGGAAGTTCTGCCAGAAGCGGCGGTAACAGTCTTCCAGTGCGCTGGCCAGACCTGGGCCGTCGCAGAGTGGCGATGCCTGCATGCGCGGCCGCAAGCTCTGGTGCAGCGTCTGTCGCCTCTGGGGATCACGGGCCAGTTGCACGGCCTTGGCGATATACTGCGCCTCGCTGTCGGCGATCAGTTCCGGCAGCGCCAGGGCGGTGAGCATGCTCGCCCCCTGGCGTTCGATGACGAACTGGCCGGCCAGGGTAATCACCGGCACGCCCATCCACAGCGCATCGGCGCTGGTGGCGCCGCCGGTGCGTGGAAAGGGGTCCAGGGCGATATCCACTTCATTGTAGATCTCCAGGTAGTCACTGGATGCCGCCTCCAGTCTCAGGCGTTCTTTTGCCACTCCCTGGGCGGCAAAGCGGGCCAGGATCTGTTCCCGTATGGAGGAATCTGCCAGTTGCTGGGTTTTGAGCAGCAGGGAGGCATCCGGCAGTTGTTCGAGGATCCGGCTCCAGCATGCCAGGACGGCGTCGCTGAGCTTCGACAGGTGGTTGAAACTGCCAAAGATGACGGCCTCCCCTGCACTGCGCTGTATGCTTACAGCCGGCGCGGATGGCGCCCGATAGCACAACCAGCAGCGCGGCAGGCGCACGATCTCTTCCACCGCCAACTCCGGGCTGTCTGCGGGAATCAGGACTTCATCGCTGATCCAGTAATCCATGGCGGCGAGACCGGTGGTGGCGCAGTAGCCCAGATAGCTCAGCTGAACCGGCGCCGGCTTGTAGGCGAACACATCCAGACGGTTGCCGGAGGTGTGCCCCGCCAGGTCCACCAGGATGTGGATACCGTCGTCATGGATCTGGCGGGCGACTTCCAGGGCGCTGCGTCCCGTGGTGTAGCGCCAGCCATCCGTGCACGCACGGAGGCGTTCGCTGACTTCATCGGGCCGGTCCACTTCCGCATAACAGAAGATCTCGAAGGCTTCGTGGTCGTGGGCGGCCAGAATGGGTTCGAGAAAGGTGCTCACTGCATGACGCTTCAGGTCGGGTGAGACATAGCCGATGCGCAGCTTGGCGGGATGGCCACTGCGGCTATGGGTAAAGGTGCGCGCCTTGAAGGGGCCGCCATGGCGGTCGTCCCACTGGCGGTGTGCCTCCAGGCGCTCCTGCGCGCTGCCCAGCAGGTGGTAACTGAGGGTGAACAACAGATTGCTGTGCGGCACGCGCAGGCGGGGATCCTTCTCGATGGCCCGCCGATACCAGGCAGCGGCCTCCTCCACCTTTCCTTGATCCTTGAGGATGGTGGCGAGATTGCTGCAGGCGGCGGCATCGTCCGGCTGCAGGCGCAGCACCGTGGCAAAGGCATCGCGGGCCGCCGCCAGATCGCCTTGCGCACGCAGCGCCGTGCCGCGGTTGAAGTGGGCATCGGCGAAATCGGGGGCAACCTCGAGGGCGCGCCGGTAGTAGTCCAGCGCCAGCATCATATTGCCCAGGGACTGATGGAGCTTGCCGAGGTTGTTGGCGGCGATGGCGTGCCGGGGCTCCCGGGCCAGGATCTGCTGGTAGTGATTGGCGGCGCCCTGATAGCGCTGTGAGAGATACAGCAGATTGGCCAGCCGCAGGCGGGTCTCCAGGTCTCCAGGGTCCAGGGCCAGAGACTTTTCATAGTATTGCTCTGCCTCATCGCCCTGCCCCAGGGCCTGGCAGATCAGACCGAGGGCGGCATGGATGCGGGCATTGCGGGGGGCGCCGGCCAGGGCCTGGTTGAGCAGTTCATAGGCCTGCCGCTGATCGCCCTGCTGATGGCAAAGCATGCCCAGAAGATGCAGCGTATGAGGATGGCCGGGCGCCTGGCGGAGAATCTGCCGGTAGAGGGCCTCCGCTTCAGGGAGGCGCCCCGCCTGATGCAGTTGCAGGGCCTGTTGCAGGGCTTGGGATAAAGTTGCCATGTGGCGTCGTCAAGGGGAGAAGATGGAGGCTGGGGTCGGAATCGAACCGGCGTCCACGGCTTTGCAGGCCGCTGCATAACCACTCTGCCACCCAGCCATATCAGGTGCCACCAACTGGAAAAAATACAGGGAGAAATTCGAGTGGGACGAATTGGAGCGGGAAACGAGACTCGAACTCGCGACCCCAACCTTGGCAAGGTTGTGCTCTACCAACTGAGCTATTCCCGCCCACCAACAGCCTGCCATTCTCTATATCTGACCGGCCGCTGTCAAGTCACATCAGGTTTTTTCGTTCAGCGACGGCCAGGCCTTCTGCAGATAGATCGTCATGGACCACAGGGTCAGGATGGCGGCGATGTACAGCAGAATATAGCCCGCCGTGTCCAGGGGAAAATCCAGCAGCGGTTCGCCATAGAGCAGGAAGATCAGGGCCAGCATCTGGCAGGTGGTCTTGATCTTGCCCATCATGCTGACTGCCACCCGGGTGCTCTGGCCGATTTCCGCCATCCATTCGCGCAGCGCCGAGACGGCGATTTCACGGCCGATAATGATGGCCGCGGGAATGGACATCCAGGGCGTGGGGTTGGCCTCCACCAAGAGCACCAGGGCCACCGCCACCATCAGCTTGTCAGCCACCGGGTCCAGAAAGGCGCCGAAGGCCGAGGTCTGATCCATGCGCCGCGCCAGGAAGCCATCCAGCCAGTCGGTGATGGCCGCCAGGGTGAAGATCGCTGCCGTGGCCGCGCCGGCCCAGGAAAAGGGCAGATAGAAAATGATGATAAAAACTGGGATCAGTGCGATCCGCAGCAGGGTGAGAATCGTCGGTATGGTCATATTTGAATATGAACAGACAGTTTGTGGGTATTGTTATCCGTGAAAGGTATCATAAATCCGCTGGGCAAGCTCCCTGTTTATGCCGGGCAGGCGGCTGAGGTCCTCCACGCCGGCGCGCTCCACCCCCTGCAGACCGCCGAACTGCTGTAGCAGCAGTTTCTTGCGCCGCGCCCCGATGCCGGGGATGCGGTCCAGCACGGAGCCCTGTTGCGCCCTGCCGCGCCGCTGGCGATGACCGGTAATGGCGAAGCGGTGGGCCTCGTCGCGGATCTGCTGAATGAGATGCAGCGCTATGGAGTCCGGCGCCAGGCCGATGGTGACGCCGCTGTCCGCCAGATAGAGCCGCTCCCGGCCCGCCTTGCGGCCCCTGCCCTTGGCGACGCCCACCAGGGTGACGCCACTGATCTGCAGTTCCTCCAACACCTCGCGGGCCTGGCGCACTTGGCCGGGCCCGCCGTCGATGAACAGGATGTCTGGCAGGCGGCCCTCCCCTTTCTTGAGGCGCAGATAGCGGCGCGTCAGGGCCTGGCGCAGGGCGGCGTAGTCGTCGCCAGGGGTGATGTCCTTGATGTTGAAACGCCGGTAGTCGGATTTCAGGGCCCCCTCCTGATCGAACACCACGCAGGAGGCCACGGTGGCCTCACCTGCGGTATGGCTGATATCGAAGCACTCCAGACGCTGGGGCAGTTGTTCCAGGTGCAGGGCCTCCTGCAGGGCCTCGAAGCGCTGGCCGGTGTTGGCTTTGCTGGACAGGTGGCGCTGCAGGTCCTGGCGGGCATTGGTCAGGGCCAACTCCAGCCAGCGCGCCCGGTCGCTCCGCAGACGGCTGCGGATGGCCACCTTGTGGCCGCAGTCCTGGGCCAGGGCCTGCTCCAGCCAGGCCTGTTCCTCCGGCGCCGTGTTGACCAGGATCTCGGCGGGGATTTCACGCTTGAGATAGAACTGGGGGAGAAAGGCGCCGAGAATCTCGCTCGCCTGCGCCCCTTCGGTGTGACGGGGAAAAAAGGTCTTGTTGCCCAGGTTGCGCCCGCCGCGAATGAAAAACACCTCCACCACCGCCACGCCATCCTGCACGGTGCAGGCGATGACATCCAACTCGCCGCGGGTGCCGGTGATGTACTGGCGGTCCTGGATCTGGCGCAGACGGTTGATCTGGTCGCGGTAGCGGGCGGCCTTTTCATAGGCCAGTTGCTGCGCGGCCCGTTCCATGCGCGCCACCAGTTCGTCGATCACCTCGGCGTTGCGGCCCTCCAGGAAGAGGATGGCGTGACGCAGGTCCTCGCCATAGCGCTGTTCATCGATGAGGCCCACGCAGGGCGCACTGCAGCGGCCGATCTGATGCTGCAGGCAGGGCCGCGAGCGGTTGCGGTAGAAGCTGTCCTCGCACTGGCGCACCTGAAACAGCTTCTGCAGCAGATTGAGGGTGTCGCGCACCGCGCCGGCACTGGGATAGGGACCGAAGTAACGACCCTTGCCACGCCGTGCGCCGCGATGGAAGGCGAGGCGCGGAAAGGCCTGGTCGCTGGCGCAATAGATGTAGGGATAGCTTTTGTCGTCCCGCAGCAGCACGTTGTAGCGCGGCCGCAGCGACTTGATCAGATTGTTCTCCAGCAGCAGGGCCTCGTTCTCGGTGCGGGTGACCGTGACCTCGATGGCCGCCAGCCGCTCCAGCATGGAGCGGGTCTTGGGTGCCGCAATACTGCGGCTGAAATAGCTGCCCACCCGTTTGCGCAGGTTGCGCGCCTTGCCGACGTAGATCACCTCGCCGCCGCTGTCCAGCATGCGGTAGACGCCAGGTTGGGTGGGGAGGGATTTGACGTAGCTTGCGGGGTCGAACATGGGTGCTTGCGGCTTCAGCCGGAGTGAGCAGTATGCTGATTATCTACCATTTGTGTTCAAGCTGTCGTTTGCTGGGCAATGCCTACCAAACGCATGCCAGCAAACCGCCTCCCGTCAAATGCACTCAGCCTTGCCGGCCTTCATCGGACTGGCGCAGGCGCGCGCTGATGCTGTCGAACACCGCCCTGAACATGGCCTCGGTGAGGCGGCGGGTCTGGGTGTTGTAGCGGCTGCAATGGTAGGAGTCGATCAGCAGGCGCCCCTGCGGCAGGGCATGTTCACGGCCGTGGCCGAAGGGGTGGTCCTTCAGTTTCAGCTGCAGAGCCCGCAGCACGGCATTGTGGGCGATGGTGCCCAGGGCCAGAATGGTGGCGCCGGGGCGCAGAGCGGCGATCTCCGCGGCCAGGAAGGCATTGCACTGGGTGATTTCTGCGCCCGTGGGCTTGTTCTGGGGCGGCAGGCATTTCACGGCGTTGGTGATGCGGCACTGCCTGAGGCGCAGGCCGTCGTCCCGTGACACGGCGCTGTCCCGATTGCTGAAGCCGTATTCGAACAGGGTCTTGTAGAGCAGGATGCCGGCAAAGTCACCGGTGAAGGGCCGGCCGGTGGCGTTGGCGCCATGCATGCCCGGTGCCAAGCCGATGATCAGCAGCCGCGGGTCCTCGTCACCGAAGGGCGCTACCGGGCGGCCATGATATTGAGGGAATTCGCGGCGCACCTCTTCCAGGTGAGTGGCCAGGCGCGGGCAGCGGCTGCAGCGGGGATCGAAGTCTGTGTTGTGGGTCATGTTAAATCCGTGAGGTGTGAGGAGTAAGGAGTGAGGGGGGAAGCATGTGATGTTTTTTCCTCACACCTGACACCTCACCCCTAACCCCTCGCCATCGTCAAAGCGGTATCACCACAGTGGCCTGAGGGCCCTCTTCGCCCGCTTCCTCCAGGAAGCGTACCGGGGTGGAGGTGGCCAGCTTTTCGAAGTCGCCGTTTTTCACGCTGTTGCGGTGAAAATAGATCTCCCGGCCATCGGGGGTGGTAATAAAGCCATAGTTTTCTTCCGGGAAGAGCTGGCTGATAAAACCATGGGGCGGCTCTTCGTGGATCTTCACCTCACCCCGCTGGCGGCGGGCGTGATCCTGGAGTTGGCGGCGGGCGGCGTCGAAGGCATCGCGGATGGTGACATAGAGGTCCTCGTTGGGCTCGCGCCTGACCACCAGTTCCGCGCCAGGCACCGTCATATCGATGCGCACGTTGTAGAGGATGCCCTGCTGCTTGTGGCGATGAGGACATTCCACCACCACACGGCAGCTGGTGATCTTGTCATGAAAATGATCCAGCTTGGCGGCCTTTTCCCGGATGGTCTGTTCCGCGGCCTCGGACAGCGACATGTTGCGGGCCGTGATCTGTAATGGGAGTTGCATATCCGTCTCCTTCGCAATCCTGTTTATTTATTATTTGAAAACTTCAATCACCAAGGGTCGTTCGAAGAGAGCCTGGTGATGGGCACTTATATTTCATTCCTTGCACTTCACACTCCTCACGAATTTACCTTAATGCTGACAATCTTAACGCTTTTTCAAGCCACGCCAACCGCCGGCTGGCCGTTTTTCCTGTTTTTTCACATCTTATTTCAAAAGTTATTTTGCATCAATATATTAGAGATATTTTCTAATGTGAAATCCGCTTGGCTTCCATGACGTTGGGCAACTGATTGATGCGCGCCAGGACACGGCTCAGTTCGTCGATGTCGGTGATTTCCAGGGTCAGTTCCATCTGGGCGAGGTGGCGCCGGTGATCCGAGTGGGTATGGGCGGCCAGTAGATTGATCCTGTCGTTGGCCAGTACGCCGGTGATGTCCCGCAGCAGGCCGTGGCGGTCGATGGCGGTGATCTGCACATCCACCGGATAGGTCTCCTGGGCATCGTTGCCCCACTCCACGTTGATGATGCGCTCCGGCGTCTGGCTGGTATAGCGCAGGATGTTGCTGCAGTCGCTGCGGTGGATGGTGATGCCGCGCCCCTGGGTGATGTAGCCGCGGATGTCGTCGCCGGGCACCGGTTTGCAGCAGCGTGCCATGTGGGTCAGGAGGTTGCCGATACCCTGGATGCTCACGTTGCTCCCTTCACTGCTGCGCGCGGCGGGTTGTTTGAGCTTGAGGGTGTCTTCTTCCTCGGGCGCGGCGGGCACGGTCTGTTCCTGGGCCACCTTCAGGTAGCGGGAGGCCTTGATCTCGCTGTGGGCCACGGCGATGAACAACTCGTCACTGCCTTGGTAGCGCAGCTTTTCCGCCAGTTTGTCGTAGCTCACACCGGAGATACCCACCCGGCGCAGTTCACGCTCCAGGATAGCGCGTCCTTCCTGGATGTTCTTTTCCCGGTCCTGATGCTTGAACCAAGTGAGCACCTTGGAGCGCGCGCGGCTGGTCTTGAGATAGCCCAGATGGGGATTGAGCCAGTCACGGCTGGGCGAGGTGTTCTTTACCGTGAGAATTTCCACCTGCTCGCCGTTGTGGAGCGGATAGGTGAGCGGCACCATGCGGCCATTGACCTTGGCCCCGCGGCAGCGGTGGCCCACTTCGGTATGGATGTGGTAGGCGAAATCCAGCGGCGTGGAGCCGGCCGGCAGATCCACCACATTGCCCCGCGGCGTGAACACATAGATGCGGTCCTGAAAGACTTCCGACTTGAACTGGTCCACGAAGTCGCCGGCATCGGCGATGTCGTCCTTCCACTCCAGGAGTTGGCGCAACCAGGCGATCTTGCGGTCGAAGGCATCATCCCCGCCACTGCCCTCCTTGTAGCGCCAGTGGGCGGCCACGCCCAGTTCGTTGCGCTGATGCATCTCGTGGGTGCGGATCTGGACTTCCACGGTCTTGCCCTGCGGGCCGATGACCGCGGTATGGATGGACTGGTAGTCGTTCTCCTTGGGGGTGGCGATGTAGTCGTCGAATTCGCCGGCGATATACTGCCACAAGGAGTGCACCACCCCCAGGGCGGTGTAGCAATCGCGGATGCTGTCCACCAGGATGCGCACCCCGCGCACATCATAGATCTGGTGGTAGTCCAGATTCTTGCGCTCCATCTTGCGCCAGATGCTGTAGATATGCTTGGGACGGCCGCTGATCTCCGCCTTGATGCCGGCCTTGCCCAGTTCCCGCTGCAGAGTCTGGATAAAGTTCTGGATATAGCGCTCGCGGTCGATGCGGCGCTCGTCCAGCATGCGCGCGATGCGCTTGTAGAGAACCGGATTGAGGTAGCGCAGGGACAGATCCTCCAACTCCCACTTGATCTGCCAGATCCCCAGGCGGTTGGCCAGTGGCGCGTAGATGTCCAGGGTCTCGCGGGCGATGCGCCGCTGCTTGTCCTCAGGCAGGGCGCCCAGGGTGCGCATGTTATGGGTGCGGTCGGCCAGCTTGATGAGCACCACGCGGATGTCCTCGGCCATGGCCAGCAGCATCTTGCGCAGGTTTTCCGATTGCAGGCGCTCTTTCTTGTCCCTTTCCGGCAGGGTCTGGAAGGCCTGGATGAGCTTCATCTTGGTGACGCCTTCCACCAGCGAGGCGATGCCCTGCCCGAACTGCGCCTGGATGTCATCCAGGCTGTAGTGGGTATCCTCCACCACGTCGTGGAGAATGGCGGCGGCGATGGTCTCGTGATCCAGTTGCAACTCGGCCAGGATATTGGCCACCGCCAGGGCATGCTGGACATAGGGTTCGCCGGAGGCCCGGTATTGCCCGGCATGGGCCTGCTGCGCCAGTTCGCAGGCACGCCTGATCACCTCCATCTCGCCTGCGCCGCGTTGGCGGGCGATGGAGTCCAGCCACTGCCTCAGGTCCAATTCGTCCTTGCTGGTCAGTTCCGACTGTTTGTGCTTGATGCTGACCATATTGCTTTAAATGGTGGCGGGAGCCTGGGAATACAAGCGGCCGTTTTTAAGGGGCGGGGTAAGGTTTGTATAGTAACATTATGATTATTTAGGGGGTGCTGGGTCTTAGCAGAAAAGTGATGCGTAATGGGTAATGAGTGATGGTGGCCTCCACTCCTGCCCCGCACATCACTCATTACTCAATTACGTTTCACTCCCCCGGCGTCCCCTCATCACCTGGATCACCTGGTCCTCCAGCTCGATGCGGTCCGCCAGATACTCACCCAGCTGGGAAAGATCGCGCTCCAGGGTATCGAGAGGCAGCGCCTTGTCTTGCGGATCGTATTTGTCATTGAAGTCGAGAATGGCCTGGGTGGTGGCGACGATGCCCGGATAGACCCGGTCGGCCATGGTGACCACCGCCTGGCGCCTTTCCTTTTTTTCATCGATATAACGGTAGAGCCGGAAGTGGGCGTCGGCCGTGTAGTCGATGAGCGCCTGACAGAATTGCTCCAGCAGTTCCGTGACGGTCTCGGTGTCATCGAAGGGTTGCTGGGCAGCCAGTTCGCTGTAAAGAGAAAGCATCTGGGAGCGTACGTCCACCAGTTCCTGGATCAGGTTGAAGGACGCAACGCGGCGCTCCTGGAATACGTTGTCTGGACTAGCCATGATGTCTCCTTTTTTTATTAGTGAGGTGTGAGACGTAAGGTGTGAGGCGTGTTCTGATAAAAATCCTTTTCACCTCACTCTTCACCCCTCACTCCTCACATGATATTAGCAGATATCGTCCTGCCCTGGTGGCGCCGCCTCTGCCAGCTGCATGATGATGCGGCTGCTTTCGGCAGCCAGCTGCGCCGCCTCCTGTGGCACTGCCCCATGACACCCGGTCTCGATACCCAGCACGAAAAGTCGCGCCGGCAGCATGTCCAGCGCCCTCCCCAGGGCCAGCGTGGAAGCGACGCCGAAGCCATGGCTGGACAACAATGCCGCGTCGCTGTTCAGTTCCTCGGCACTGAAGCAGCGGATGCTGCCCGGAGGCAGGCCGGCCGTCATGGCATCGAGAATGATTGCAAGTTTTGCGCCAGCCACCATTTCCAACAGGGTGGCGCCAGGACGGTCGCAGCAGCGAATGGACAGTTGGCCACCAGGAAAGCGCGCTACCAGGCCATTGCGGCCGAGTTCCGCCGCCACATCCCAGCCCAGCCGGTCACTGCCGAAGGGGGAGCCGACGCCGATGATGCGCACCGGGGTCAGCGCCGGTTTATTGTCACATTGAGGCGGTGAGTGGCGCATGAGATGCAGGGGTCGTAGTTGCGGATGATCTGCTCACCCAGCTGGCGCAGCGCCTCATCGGCATGGTGGAGGCCGAAGCGGCGCAGAGAGTGGCGCAGATCCGCCTCGATGCGCGCCTGATTCTGGCTGGTGGGGGGCACGATGCGCGCCTGGAGGATGTGTCCCTCATGGTCCAGCCGATAGCGGTGCCAGAGTATGCCCCGGGGGGCCTCGCTGCAGCCGATGCCATCCCCCGCGCGGGGAACGATCTCGCGCCAGGCCTGCTGCGGCCGCTGGTAGGCCTCGAGGATGCGCATGGCCTCCAACAGGGCATAGTGGATCTCCACCGCCCGCGCCACGATGCTGTGGAACATGTTGCAGGAGGGGAAGGCGATGCCACAGTCTGCCAGTTGCTGGTGGATGGCTGGGGGCAGGCGGTCGTGGTTGAGATTGAGGCGCGCCAGCGGTCCCACCAGATAGGGGCTGCCGTCCAGCAGGGCATGGAGGGCGGTGGAATGGGCCACCTGATGTTCCTGGAAATGGTCCTCGAATTCTTCGATGGCGATGTCCAGGCCGCCGTCGGAGACCAGGCGCCCCTCGTTCATGGGATATTCATGAGGATGGCGCAGGGAGACAGAGGTGAAATCGTGCGCCAGATCCGGAAAATCCAGGGCCGCGGTCCAGCGGATCAAGTCAGCCACATCCGTCAGTGCGGCGCGCACTTTCTCCAGCAGCTGACGGGCCTCTGCCTCGGCCGGGGCGTGATGGAAACCTCCCAGGCGCACCCCCACGGGATGCACCGAGCGCCCGCCCCAGAAGCGGATGATCTCGTTGCCCAGGGCCTGCAGGCGCAGGCCGCGCCGCACCTCCTGGGGATAGTCGTGGGCCATGGCCGGGGCGCTGTCATAACCGAGGAAATCCGGTGCCGCCAGCAGGTGGATGTGCAGACTGTGGCTCTCCAGCCACTCGCCGCAGTAGAGCAGGCGGCGCATGTCGCGCACCCAGGGGCCGGGATCGCAGCCACAGAGGCCTTCCAGGGCGTGCACGGCGCTCATCTGATACGCCACCGGGCAGATGCCGCAGATGCGCGCCACGATGTCGGGCACCTCTGTCATGGCGCGTCCTTCCAGGAACTTCTCGAACAGGCGCGGCGGCTCGAAGATATGCAGGCGCAGCGTCTCGATCTCGCCGTCGCGGACAGTGAATTCCAGACCGCCCTCGCCCTCTACGCGGGCCAGCACCGGGACGTCGATGTGCAGAATCTTCTTGGTATCAGTCATACGAGTTTTCCCCCTGTAGGGAGGGCACCGCCCACCCTACTTTCAGTCCTCAGTCCTCGGCCCTGCTGCCAAACCCGCTTCCAGAAATTCCGGCGCCTGACTGTTGATGAGATGGTAGCGGCGGCGGATGTCATCCGCCGCCAGCCCCAGTCCCGCCAGGCAGCGGCGGTGGGCGCGGCTGTTGAGATTCTCCGCCGGGCCATAGCAGCCGTAGCAGGCCCGCCCGAAGCGCGGACAGAGTGCACCGCAACCCGTCAGGGTCACCGGCCCCATGCAGGGCTCGCCGCGGGTCACCATGACGCACACCACCTGGCTGCGCTTGCATTCCAGACACACCTTGTCTTGTTCCACGCGGGGCATGACGCCGAACAGCAGGGCGCGGATCGCCGCCAGCACCTGGCGGCTGCTCACCGGGCAGCCCCACAGCTCCAGGTCCACCTTGACCTGGGCGGCGATGGGCGTGACCGTGGCCAGGCTCTGGATATATTCGGGACTGGCATAGATGTCCGCCAGCCAGGCGCCGCCGTCGGCGAAATTGCGCAGGGCCTGGATGCCGCCGCTGGTGGCACAGGCCCCCAGGGTCACCAGGAAGCGGCTGCGGCGGCGGATGCGGCCGATGCGCTCCACCTCTTCGGGTGTGCTGATACTGCCCTCCACGAAGGCGATATCCACTTCGCTCTCAGGATCCACCGGCCCCGCCTCGGCGAAGTGCACCAGCTCCACCAGCTCCGCGAGATCCAGCAGTTGCTCACCCAGATTGAGAAAGGCCAGCTGGCAGCCGTCGCAGGAGGAGAACTTGTGCACCGCCACGCGCGGGCGCTTGCGCGGAATGTCGGCTTTGACGCTCATGGTTTCGTTACCCTCTCCTTGCGTTGATCAATGCGCACCGCATTCCCGGAACGATAAACGATGCCTCACCCCTCACTCCTCACACCTAACTCTGTAACAAATCACAATCCCTTGATACCAAACACCGCCCCGATCTCCGCCAGGGGAAACACCGGGCCGTTGCGGCATACGAAATGGGGGCCATACTGACAGTGGCCGCACTGGCCTACGGCGCATTGCATGTTGCGTTCCATACTCAGCCAGATATCCTTCTCGGGGACCTCCCGCTTGCGCAGCTCCCGCACCACTGCCTGCATCATGCCTTCCGGTCCACAGATCATCACCAGCGTGCGTCCGGCCTCGATGCGGGCCTGCTCGAAGAGGCCGGTCACCGGCCCCACGTGCCAGGGCCACACGGGGCCGCCCTGGTCTGCGGCCAGCAGCACCCGGGTGCCGGGCATCTGCGCCCATTGTTCGTAGCGCTGGCGCCACAGCAGGTCGCTGTAGTGTTTCACGCCCTGCATGATGGTGAGGCTGCCGAAGCGCTGGCGGCGCCTGACGATGTACTCGATTACCGAGACGCTGGGGGCGCAGCCCAGGCCGCCGGTGATCACCAGCACGTCCCGGCCCTCCGCGGCCTGCAGCGGCCAACCCCTGCCGTAGGGGCCGCGGATGCCGATACGAGCGCCCTGCCCCAGCCTGGCCAGGCCGCGGGTGACCCGGCCCACGGCGCGTATGGTGTGGTCCAGCAGGTCGTCGTGCTCCGGATCGGAGACGATGGAGATGGGCACCTCGCCCACCCCGAAAAGATAGAGCATGTTGAACTGGCCCGGGCGAAAGCGATAGCCACGCTGGGCGTGCGGATCGGTGAGGCGCAGACGCAGTGTGAAGATGTCGCGGGTCTCCTCCACCCGCTCCAGGATCTCCGCCTCCAGGGGCAGGTGGGGGCTGGCCTCAGTCACGGCAGATGGCCTGCGCTTCTTCTGTGATATCGATGCCCGCCGGACACCAGCTGATGCAGCGCCCGCAGCCCACACAACCGGAACGGCCATACTGCTGATGCCAGCTGCCCAGCTTGTGGGTGAGCCACTGGCGGTAGCGCTGGCGGGTCTCGGCGCGGATGACGATGCCGTGGATATAGCTGTGGCCCTGGGTGAAGCAGGAATCCCACTCCCGGTAGTGGCGGCTGCCCGCGCCATTCAGTTCCGGCTCCTCGCCCTCGCTGTAACAGAAGCAGGTGGGGCATACCGCACTGCAGTTGCCACAGGACAGGCAGCGTTCCGCCACGGCATGCCAGCGGGGATGTTCCTGGCGGGCCTGCAGGCTGTCGCTGAGATCCCGCCCCGGCAGGCGCCGCTGCTGGCTGTGCACGGCGGCGGCCTGCTGTTCTGCGGCTGCAGCGAGTTCCTGCGCCGCCGCGCTGCGGGTGTCCAGTTTTTCCAGCAGGGCGGTCCCGGCCATGCTGCCCGCTGTCACGAGAAAGCCGTCTTCCAGTTCCTGCAGGCGCAGGTCGAAACCCTGCTCTGCCCCGGGGCCATCGCCGCTGGAGGCGCAGAAACAAGTGGCGGCGGGATGGCTGCAATCCACCGCCACCAGAAACAGGCGCTCGCGGCGCGCCCGGTAGGCGGGATCGGCATGGCTCTGCCCCAGGAAGTGGGCATCCTGCAGAGCCAGGGCCGCCAGATCGCAGGCCCGCACACCGATGACCGCGAGCATTTCCGCGGGCGGCGCCACGCTCTCGAAGGCGAGGCCGCCCTGGCCGTCGCGGCGCACCTGCCACAACTCCTCGCGGGGAGTGAAGAGCAGCGGCTTGAGGGCCTGGGGGCCGTTGGCCCAGGCAAACTGGCGCGGCGATTCGCGGCGCTCGAGGCGGTATGCCCCCGGCCCCTGGCGGTCGCGCCAGCCTTGGGGCA
>CAYRLE010000023.1:22030-33639 GCA_964425105.1 uncultured Gammaproteobacteria bacterium
CTAGTACACCGCGATTTCAACGTTGTCGAAGCAGTGGTGGTGATGGCGCACGAACTCCACCTTGCGCTCCAGGGATTCGATGACGATGCGGCAGAAATTGACCTCCTCCAGGCGCTGGGCGGAATTGAGCCCGCCGGGGGAGAAGACGTTGATCTCCACCAGCTTGTCGCCCACGATGTCCAGCCCCACCAGGAACATGCCGTCCTGGACCAGCTTGGGACGCACGATTTCCGCCAGCTCCAGCATCTTGTCGGTGATCACGGCGTGCTGCGCCTTGCCGCCGGCGGTCATGTTGCTGCGGATGTCGTCGCCGGGCCGGATGCGGCGGATGGCGGCATAGCGGCCGTGGGCCTGCAGCACCTTGCCATTGAGCAGGAACAGGCGGGTATCGCCGTCCTTGATGGCCGGCAGGTATTCCTGGGCGATGACATAGCCCTCGTAGCTGACGGCATCGATCATCTGGTTGATGTTGGGGGTATCCTGGGGGCGCACCAGGAACACATTGCGCCCTCCCGAGCCGGTGAGGGGCTTGAGGACCATGGTGCCGCCCTGCTCCTTCTGGAACTCGATGATCTCTGCGCGGTCGCGGGTGATCAGGGTGCGGGGGCGGACCTCTTCCGGGAACAACAGGGTATAGAGTTTGTTCACCGCCTGCGCCAGGCTGTTGGGGTCGTTGAGGGTGATCACCCCGTTGCGCATGGCGAGACGCCCGAAATTGATGCCGGCGAGGCGTGCCCAGGGCCGTTTGATGGCATCGGTGGAAGGGTCGTTGCGCAGCATCAGCACGTCCAGTTCGTCCACTTCCAGGCGCGCCGGAGGCACTTCCTGCTGCATGGTGTGGAGAAAGGTCCGGGCGAGGCGGAATCTGCGCCGCGGCACAGGGTAGGCGTGGGCGCGGATGATGTCGTCGGCGCAGGCGGAAAAGTCCGCCACGTTGATATACCACACCTCGTGGCCGCGGTTGACGGCCTCCATGGCCAGATGGGTGGTGGAGTAGCCCGCCTCCTCGGTTTGCAGGTCGTTGACGACGAATGCGATCTTCATGCTGCGATTTCCTCCACCAACTCGCTCAGGGTCACGCCTTCCTGCAGTTGTTGCAGGCGCTGCCGGGATGCCGCCTCTTCCAGATATCTGGGTTGCAGGACGGGCGCTTTCAAGACCTGGCGCCAGCGCAGTTCCTCTACCCATGGTACCTGACGCAGGGCGAACTTGCCCAGCAGCAGGGTTTCCAGGCTGCCGCCCCTGGCGAGATAGGCCAGCAGTTCCATGAAGCCCCGCAGATAGACCACGTCCTTGGTCAGGCCGCCGCCGCGGTAGACGCGCATGGCGATGGTGTAGGCCTGATAGTCACCGAAACCGTACTCTTGCTCCAGGCAGCGGAAGGTCGTCACGAAGTCCGCCCCCCCGGCCAGGCAGTCCACGGCCAGCACCCTCCCGGCCAGGGTGCGCAGCCGTGGCCGGCTGAGGCCGTTCACCAGATACTCGGACAACACCGCCAGCCCCTCCTGGGTCTCGTCGTAGCCCGCCAGGCCCACATGCAGCTGGCGCAGGGGTTGGGCGAGGCCGTTGTAGTAGGTCACCAGGTGGGTGCCCACTTCGTGCTGGATGGAGGCATCCACCCTTTTTGCGCCCACCGTGGTGTCGCTGCCCACCAGCAGGTGGCCGCGGGAGACGATCAGTCCCGCCACGTCGTCGCGCACCTCGACCCGGGCCGCCAGTTCCGGCAGGCGTTTACGGTAATGAGCAAGCTCGCGGCGCGCCTCGCGGGCAAAGGCCTGGGCGTCCAGGCCGCGGCTGCGCCGGTCGTCATGGGTATGAGGCGGGACGCGCTGCAGGATATGGCGCGCCGTGGCCAGCAACTCGTCATCGGGAATGCCGAAGACCTGCATGCTGCCATAGAGGAATTCGCGCCGTCCGCGGTCACCCAGCAGGCCGAGCTTGCGGTCCAGTTCCTGACGTTTCTCCTCGAACATGCGGCTCAGGGTGGGATCCTCGATATGTTCCAGGGGAATGCGATAGAGTTCGCGCTTGAGCAGAGCCGGATCGACGGTGCGCGGCCGGTAGTGGAACTCCGGGGGGTGCTGGTAGCGACGGCGTTTGAATTCATACCAGGCGCTGCGGCTGTTGACCGGCGTGACGTGCAGCAAGAGGTCAAACTGATCGCCGATGGCCGCCAGGCGCCGGTCGCTCTCCCACACCGCCCGGGTCATGGCGCGGCGCCCCAGTGCCAGGTAATGGGCGGGGCGCTGCCGTCCCTGACTGCGCAGATATTCATAGATGCCCTGCTTCAAGGCGCGCGACAGGCCGCGGTGGATGGTGCGCAGGGCGAAGGGATAGAGCTCGCCGCTGTCCGGGTCGCGGTAGACGGGTTTCACCGCCACCCCCAGCAGGACACAGCCCAGGGCCCTCTGCTGGGCCACCGTGAGCAAAGGCTTCATCCCCGGCGGTGCGCACTTCCCGCCGTACTCCACCTCCACGGTGGCCGGCTGGTGGCGCAGTCTGACCCGCAGCAGTGCCTGCTCCAGCACTTCCAGGGTGGTAACGGGCGCCCCGCTACGGGGCGCCACCAGACGAAAGCCTGCGGCCGGTGGGGCATCGTCTGCGGCGGCATCCGCCTGGGCGTTGTCTGCCCAGATCTCCAGCAGCACGAAACTGCCGCAGTGCTCGCGCTGGACTGAGACAATGGCGCGGATCAGGGCATTGAGGCGCTCATGGCAGGGGGGGTCGCCCGGCGCCAGCAAATAGGCCGCCTCGCCATAGAGCAGGCGCGCCGTGCCCGGGTCCTCTCCCCCCGGCGGGCGCCGGTAGACGCACAGGAAGGGCAGGTGGCGGTCGATGTGGATGCGACCCCAGGGCGGCAGGCGCCGCCGCAGTTGCCCGCCGCTCTGGACGACCTTCAGCAGTTCATCCCTGAGGGCCTGATGGAGCATGCAGGTCGTGTTGGATTCAGCGTCCGCCAAGATTCTTCAACGCCTCCTCGACGCCTGCCACGGTGGCGCGCAAGGCCTCCCCGACAGCAGTGAATTTATCCTCATCCAGGACGCCGCTCCATTCATCCATGAAGAATTTCTTGACCTCGATGGAGAGCACGCAGACGGATTGCGGATAACGCTGGTGAATCCAGTGAGGAAAATGGCGGCCATAGAATTTGACGTTCTCCCGCACGTCCAGCGCGCCACCAGGAAAATCGTGGTTGCGCAGATCCGTCATGAAGCGCTCCAACAGCGGTGCCCAGTAGCGGCGGTCCATGGTGCGGGTGCCGAGATTGACGTCGGGGTTGAGGTCCGGGTCTTCCGGGGGCGCATGGGGGCCGTTGCGGCGGTGGTTGTAGCTGTGCAGTTCGTAGACTGCCACCTTGCCGTGGCGCTGCACGAGCCTTTCCAGCAGGGTCTCAAGCCGGGCATAGAAGGCGTCGTATTGCGCCAGGGAGCGCGCAATCATGTCGTCACTGGGGGGCTCGCGCCACACCTCGAGCCCCCAGCTGTCAGCCGGCGTCAGGTACATGGCCTCATCACGGGCGCGGTTGAGATCCACCTCGAAGCGCGAGCGCCGGGGGTTGATGCGGCTGGGGGCCAAGCCCGTCCAACGGTCGGTGTAGGCATCCTCCTCGCGCAGGCGGGTGGCTTCGTCAAGGGCGCAGATGGCCTGCAACTCCGGGCGCAGTTCGTGACCGGCATGCAGCGCGGTGGCGAGTAGCGCCCCGTCTCCCAACTCGATTGTCCACAGCGATTCATCCATGGCAATACTTCAAGGCAACCTCCTTACAGTGATACTATAACATTCAGAGATGAGGCGTAAGGTGGAGAGAATGCATCCTTGCCTCTCATGCATCCGGTCACCTGCAGCAGGAGGGCTGTGTCATGTCATCATATACGCGCATTCTCGTCGCCGTCGATTTTTCCTCCGCCGCGGAAACCGTGGGACGCCAGGCACTGGAGATGGCCCAGCGTCATGAGGGGGAGTTGCTCCTGGTTCATGTCGTGGACTACCTGCCTCCGCTGGGCTTTGCCGACGATTTCACGCCCTCCCCCGCCCTGCTGGTGGACGAACAGGAACTGCTCGAGCAGGGCAGGATCTCCCTGAAAAAATATGCCGACAAGATGGACCTGAGCGGTGCCCGGCAGATGGTGGTGCTGGGGCCGCCGAAACATGAAATCGTGCGCATCGCGGCTGAGGAACACTGCACGCTGATCGTCATCGGCTCCCATGGCCGCCATGGCCTGGCGCGCCTGCTGGGTTCCACCGCGCGCGGCGTGCTCAACGATGCCCCCTGTGACGTACTGGCCGTGCGCATCAAGGAATAACGCCATGAAAGCCGTCCAGCGCATGCTCAAGGAGATCGAGTCGGAAGTGCGCTATACCAGCCACATGATTGGGCGGCGCGCCCTCAGCCCGCGCATCCTCGACGCCCTGCGCGAGGTGCCGCGCCACAAGTTCGTGCCCGATACGGTGCGCCCCTATGCCTATGACAACCGCCCGCTGGCCATCGGCGACGGCCAGACCATCTCCCAGCCCTATATCGTCGCGGTCATGACCGAACTGCTGGACCTGGACGAGGATGACGTGGTGCTGGAGGTGGGCACCGGCTCCGGCTATCAGGCAGCGGTGCTGTCACGGCTGGCGAAGCAGGTCTATACCATGGAGATCATCCCGGCACTGGGTGAACGGGCGGCGGCGCGCCTGAAGGAACTGGGCTATGACAATGTGGAGACCCGCATCGGCGACGGCCACCAGGGCTGGCCCGAGCATGCCCCCTATGACGCCATCATCGTCACGGCGGCAGCCGAGCGCATCCCGCCGGCCCTGCTGGAACAACTCAAGCCCGGCGGGCGGATGATCATTCCCGTGGGACCGCCCTACCATACCCAGGAACTGATCCTGGTGGAGAAGACCCAGCAGGGCGAGATCCGCAAGCATCACATCCTGCCGGTGGCCTTCGTGCCCCTGACGGGGGAGGAAGAAGCTTTGGCTGGTGGCAGTGTGGAGTGATGGGTGACGAGTAATGCGTAATGAGTGATGGAAAAAAAAACCGTTCTTCATACCCCAGCCCATTACGCATCACTCATTACGCATCACCCGATAGCAGCGCAATCCACCATCACCGGAAAACCTACCTCACCAGCAACAGATCACAGTGCATCTCGTCCAGCAGTTCCTCCAGCTGTTGCCGGTTGGGCAGGGGCAGGGCCGCGCCGGTAATCAGGATGTCGCCCTGCACGTTTTCCACCGCCCGCGCCAGACTGGCGGCCTGCAGGTCTGGCAGGTGCTGAAAACGGGGTTGCAGGGCGCTCCCCTGCAACAGTTCCCGCGCCTGTTTTTCCAGTCGTTGTCGCGTTGCCTCGTCGCCCGGCGGCAGGAGGATGTGGAGCAACTGTTCCTGTTCCCCTGCCAGCTGCAATGCCAGCGCCAGGGCGCGCCGGCACTCGGGCGTGCCGTCGTAGAACAGCACCACCGGGCGCTCAAGCCGGCGGTGGCGGCCTTGCTTCAGCACGGCGCAGCTGCATTGCAGCAGCACACGCCTGGAGAGGCGCAGCGGGGCGGGTGAAAGGATGGCCTCTCCTGATCCGCTGATGATCACGAGATCCACCTGGGAAGCTGTCTGCAGTAGTTCCTCTTGGAGTTCGCCGCGGCGCACCTGAAAGGACCAGGGAATGCGCGCGCGGTCAGCACAGGCTGCCAGCTGTTTTTTCAGGGCTTCGGCCTGGGCGCGCAGGGTCCGTTCCATATGAGAGGTGTTCAGGGCGCGGCGCCGGGTGGAACCATAGCCCATTTCGTGGGCAAAAGGCAGCGCCGCCAGGCGCAGCAGGTTGATGTCTTCTATGAACAGGCCAACAACCTCCGCCTCCAGGCGGGCGGCCAGCGCTGCGGCTGTCTCCACGGTGAAACGACCTTGCTCCGAGGTATCCAGCGTTACCAGAATGCGGCGGATGCGGTGATTTGCGGGCTCTTCAGCCATGATGCTCCTCATGTTCGGCCGCCTTGCCATATTCCTGGCGGATATGAGTGAGTTCCTCGAGACGGTCGGCCACCCGCCGGTTGACACTGCCTTCGGGGAAGCGCCCCTCACCGTCCGCCACGCCCGCCGGCAGGCCGGTGAGGAGTTCGATGGCCTGATCGACGGTCTCCAGGGGGTAGACCGAGAACTGCCCCTGGCGCACTGCCTCCACCACATCCTGGCGCAGCATGAGATGCTTGACGTTGGCGACAGGGATCAGCACCCCGTGGCTGCCGTTCAGACCGCGCGCGCGGCAGATGTCGAAGAAGCCCTCGATCTTTTCATTGACGCCGCCGATGGCCTGCACCTGGCCATGTTGATTGATGGAGCCGGTCACCGCCAGGCATTGCCGGATGGGGGCGCCAGACAGGGAGGACATGAGGGCGCACAACTCCGCCACCGAGGCGCTGTCCCCCTCCACCATGCCGTAGGACTGTTCGAACACCAGGCTGGCGGCCAGCGACAGCGGCAGGTTGGCGGCGTAGCGCGTGGCCAGGAAGGAGGACAGGATCAGCACGCCCTTGGAATGGATGGCGCCGCCCAGCTCCACCTCCCGCTCGATGTCGATGACCTCCCCTTCCCCGAGGCGGGTGTTGGCGGTGATGCGGGTGGGCTGGCCAAAGGCGAAATTACCCAGTTCGATGACCGACAGGCCGTTGATCTGGCCCACCTTCTCGCCTTCGGTGTCGATGAGCACGATGTCGCGCTGGATATGTTCATAGCTCTGCTGGCGCACCCGGTCGAGGCGGCGGATCTGGGCGTCGATGGCCTGCTGCACGTCCTCCCGCCCGATGACCTCATGCTGCGCCTGGCGCGCCCAGTAGTCGGCCTCGCGCAACAGGTCTACCAGGTCCAGCAGGTGGGTGGTGAGCTTCTCGGCATCCTCCGCGAGGCGGGCGCTGTGCTCCAGGACCCGGGCTACGGCATGGCGCTCGATGGGCAGTAATTCCTCGCGCCGCGCAATGGTGGCGATGAGCCGTGCATAGAGTCGATTGTTGTCCGGGCTGCGCTCGATCTGCTCCTCGAAGTCCGCCGCTACCTTGAACAGTTCGGCGAACTCTGGATCATAGGCCATCAACAGGTAATACAGCAGGCGGTCACCCAGCAGCACCACCTTCATGTCCACCGGGATGGGCTCCGGCTCCAGGGTCATGGTGCTGACCATGCTGTAGATCTCTCCCAGGGACTGGATGCGCACCTCCTGGGATCTGAGCACCTGCTTCAGGCCTTCCCAGGCATAGGGCTGCAGCAGCACCTTGTTGGCATCCAGGATCAGATAGCCGCCATTGGCGCGATGCAGGGCGCCGGGCTTGATGAGAGTGAAATCGGTGATCAGCGCCCCCATCTGGGCCAGGTGCTCCACCCGCCCCACCAGATTCTGATAGACGGGGCTGTCCTCGTAGATCACCGGGGCGCCGTCGCTGGCACTGTGATCCACCAGCACGTTCACCTCGTAGCGGCGGTAGGAGGGCTGTTCCGTAATGGGGATCCCCAGCACCGGCACCACTGCCTCCTCGCGGGCACGGAAATCGTTGAGATTGGAGATGATGTCGTTCTGCACAGCCTGCAGATAGTCGGCCACACGCCCGATGCCGTGGTATTTCTTCTTCAGGTCCTCGATCAGGCTGCCCACTGCGAACATGCCCACTTCGTGGTCCAGCTCCTTGAGTTTCTCGCGCGCCTCGCGCTGCCACTGGGGGATATGGAGCAGGATGGCCTCCAGCTTTTCCTGCAGCATGGACACCGTCTCCTCGATGCGTTTTTTTTCCTCGTCGCTGAGTTGCTCATATTCCTCCGGCTTGATCACCTTGCCATCCCGCTGGGGAGCGAAGGCGAACCCGCCGGGGGTGCGTATCAGCGCCAGGCCATGCTGTTCCGACTCGCGGGCCAGTTCATTGAGCGCCTGTTCGCGGCGTTCCTTGAAGCTCTCCTCGATCTCGCGCACCCGGGTCTGATATTCCTCGGTCTCGAAGGCGCTGGGGATGGCGGTCTTGAGGTCTTCCACCAGCTGCGCCATGTCCTGGCGCAAGGTCTGCCCCTTGCCGGCTGGCAGGCGCAGTACACAGGGTTTGTAGGGCTGCTCGAAGTTGTTGACATAGCACCAGTCGTCGGGAACCGCGGCGCCGGCGGCCTGTTGTTCCAGGTACTGGCGCACCACGGTGAACTTGCCGATGCCCGAGGGCCCCAGCACGAAGAGATTGTAGCCTTCGCGGCGGATGCCGATGCCGAAATGCAGGGCCTCCAGGGCGCGCGCCTGGCCGACGATCTCCTGCAGGTCCTCCAGATCGGCGGTGGTGTCGAAATCGAACTGTCCGGGATCACAGATCCGGTAGAGGATGTCTGCATCGAGCGCTTCGATCTTGTTGTTGTCGTTCAATGGCTACTCCCTTGGGGTGCTGTACTGCCTGCGAGGCGGCATCGTTCTTCGAATTAGTTCTCTATATATTCAGAGACAAAATCAGCAGTGGGTTATCCCACGCTGTCTCTCGACTTTTATCATATCATCCCTTACCTGCCATCGGCTTCCAATCAGGAGAATAACCTAGTAACATGGTCAATTATTGCAATCTTGATTGATTCTACTCCTCCAACTTGCGACGCGAGGTGTCCCATGAGTTCATTGCATGAAAACCAGTGCGAAGCCTGCCGCCCCGGCGCGCCCCAGGTTACACCGGAAGAAATCACACAACTGCAGCCCCAAGTGCCGGAATGGTCCATCGTGGAACGGGACGGCATCCAGCAGCTGGAACGCAGCTATGACTTCAAGAACTTCAGGGAGGCCCTGGCCTTCACCAATCAGGTGGGGGCGATCGCAGAGCAGGAGGGCCATCACCCGGACATGGTGACCAGCTGGGGCAAGGTGACGGTGACTTGGTGGTCCCACAAGATCAAGGGCCTGCACCGCAACGACTTCATCATGGCGGCAAAGTGTGATCGGCTCTATGGGGGTGATGGGTGATGGGTGATGCGTAATGCGTGATGGGTGATGAGTGATGGGTGATGCGTGTGGAAAGACCATTGGTAAACCCATCACTCATCACTCGTTACACATCACCCCTTGACACAAGCCATGGGCTCCAGCCGCGCCACCTTGCGCGCCAGCCCCGCCGCATGGGCGGCATCCACCACTTCGCTGACATCCTTGTAGGCGCCGGGCGCCTCTTCCGCGACGCCGCGCATGCTGTGGCTGCGGATCAGGATGTTGCGCCGCGCCAGTTCATCCACCAGCTTTCTGCCCTGCCACATGCGGGTGGCGGCGCGCCGGCTCATGGCCCGGCCGGCGCCGTGGCACGCGGAACTGAAGGCGCGTTGTTCGCTTTCATTGGTCCCCGCCAGGACATAGGAGGCGGTACCCATGGAGCCGCCGATGAGCACCGGCTGACCGGTCTCCCGCAAGGCGGCGGGGATAGCCGGGTGGCCGGGGCCGAAGGCACGGGTGGCACCCTTGCGGTGGATGAAGAGGCTGTGGCTGCGGCCGGCCACTTCGTGTTCTTCCACCTTGCAGGTGTTGTGGGAGACGTCGTAGAGCAGTGGCAGCGAGGTTCCGGGAAAGATGCTGCAGAAGGCCTCGCGGGTGAGGTGGGTGATGATCTGGCGATTGGCCAGGGCGCAGTTGATACCGGCGCGCATGGCCCCCAGATAGGCCTCGCCCAAGGGGGACTGGATGGGGGCGCAGGCCAGTTCCCGATCTGGCAGGTGGATGCCGTAGCGGCTGGCGGCCACAGCCATTTCCTTGAGAAATTCCGTACCGATCTGGTGTCCCAGGCCGCGTGATCCGCAGTGGATGCTGACGACCACGTCCCCCTCGCGGAGGCCGTAGACGGCGGCGATGCGCTCATCGAAGATTTCCGTCACATGTTGGATCTCCAGGTAGTGGTTGCCGGAACCCAGGGTACCCATTTCGTCCTGCTGGCGTTTCTTGGCCCGCGCCGAGACCCGGGATGGATCGGCGCCCGCCATGCAGCCCCCTTCCTCGGTGCGTTCCAGGTCGCCTGGCTCGCCATAGCCCCGTGCCAGCGCCCAGCGGGCGCCGCCCTGCAACATCTCGTCCATTTCCTGGAGACTGAGGTGGATGCGGCCGGTACTGCCCACACCCGCCGGAATGGTGCGGAACAAGGCCTCGGCCAACTCCTGCAGGCGCGCTTCGATGGCGCCCCACTGCAGGCCGGTGAGCAGGGTGCGCACCCCACAGGAGATATCGAAGCCCACGCCGCCGGCGGAGATGACACCGCCCTCCTCGGCGTCGAAGGCCGCCACCCCGCCGATGGGAAAACCATAACCCCAGTGGGCATCGGGCATGGCATAGGAGGCGGTGACGATGCCCGGCAGGCTGGCGACGTTGCGCGCCTGTTCCGCCACCTTGTCGTCCATCGCCCGCAGCAGGGCCTCGCTGGCATAGATAATGGCAGGCACCCGCATGGCGCCCGTGGGCGGGATCTCCCAGGCAGTATCGGAAAGCTTGGTGAAAGTGGAGATGTCCATGGCGCTGCTCCTCTTGTGGTCCCTTTGCTAAACATCCACTACGCACTGGGCGTGCCAAATGCCGTCGCTGTCGCGCCACACCTTCAGTTCCGTATAGGTGGCGCCCTTGACCTCTACCGCTGGCTGGTGGCGCCGGCGGTCGACCCGTTCCCCCCAAGCCCGCCCCTGCAGGCTGTGATCGCCGAGTTGCACCTCGAAGCGGGAAAACAGCATTTTACGCGTAGCCATCTCGTAGATCAGCGCATTGATCCACTCTGCAAAGAGCAATTCGTCATCGGGCGCCTGACAACAGACCTCGACGACCTCCTCAGGCCTTACAAGGTGGGGATCGGTAATGACTGCGGTGAGCGCCAGCCCTGCCTGCTCGAAGGCTTCCTCGAGGGAGGCGGCGATGCCGCGGATGCCGATATCCGCTTCGTGATGAAAGTGCTCCCAGCGGGGCGGCTGCGTGGTACTGGAACGGCCGTTCATGATTGCGTACCTCCGTGCTGGCTTCATGATACTGCCGGAGGAAAGGCGCTGGCAATGATTTGCCGGCGTTTTGGAGGGATCAGGGCAGGGTCAACACGAAGCAGGCGCCACCCAGAGGCCCGCCGTTGCTCAGTTCGATGGAACCGCGACGGCCCCCATGGCAGTGCAGTTCCGCGATCATGGTGGAAAAGGACAGGCCCAGGCCGGTATTGCCGCTGGCGAAGCTCACCCCATGGCTGCCGTGGCCGGTATTGGAGAGCAGTTCCTCGGGGAATCCCTCCCCGTCGTCATTGACCGTCAACCGCAGCATGGCGCCGTCTTCCTGGGCCATCAGCAGCAGTTGCGACCCGGCATGGCGTACCGCATTGTTGATGGCATTGCCCAACACACCCATGACCAGTTCCCGGTCCAGGGTCCAGGTAAGTGATTCATTGGCCTGCAGTTCAACGTTGAGTCCTGCCGCTTCGATGACCAGTCTTTCCTGCAGCAGGCTTTCCAGCAACAGGTCGGATACCTCATGTTCATCGATGTTGAGGCACAGCCCGCTATGGCTCATCTTGTAGAAACTGAGCAACTGAATCAGTTTGTTGCTGATTCTCTTGGCCTCGAACTGCAGGATCCGCAATTGCCGCCGCTCTGCACCGTCACCAGGCGTAGTACT